>JAZSEP010000037.1:0-3580 GCA_045531755.1 Oscillospiraceae bacterium
CGGGTACTGTCGTTGAGTGTCAGGACGAGAGAAGCCAGCACAAAAACAAGGACAAGGCGATGAAGATTCTGCGTTCTCGTTTGTATGAGCGCGCTCGTCGCGAGCAGGAAGAGAAGATTGCTTCCGAAAGAAGAACACAGGTTGGTACGGGCGACCGAAGCGAGCGAATCCGCACCTACAACTATCCGCAGGGACGTGTGACCGACCACAGAATCAACCTTACTTTATATAAAATTGATCAAATTATGGACGGAGCTTTGGACGAGGTCATCGACGGACTTATCACCGCTGACCAGACCGAGCGTCTTAAATCTCAGTCCGAGGAATGACGGAGGCAGAGTGTGGATACACTTATACTGACGACCGACAAAAATTCTGTTTTGAAGGCAGGAGAAATACTGAAAAACGGCGGTCTTGTGGCTATCCCCACCGAAACTGTCTACGGCTTGGCGGCAAATGCTCTTGACGGCGAGGCGGTCAAAAAAATCTTTGTTGCAAAGGGCAGACCGCAGGACAATCCGCTTATCGTTCACATCTCAGATTTTTCGCAGATTGACGCGCTCATCAGAGAACGAAGCGAGATTTTGGAGAGATTGGCAAAGGCTTTCTGGCCCGGACCGCTCACCATCATAAGTGAGAAAAGTCCTCTCGTTCCCGACGAGGTGACCTGCGGACTTGACACGGTTGCGGTGAGATTTCCTTCCTCCCAAATCGCGCGCGACATCATAGCCTCGGCAGGAGTGCCGTTGGCGGCGCCCTCGGCTAACCTTTCGGGAAGTCCGAGCCCCACCTGCTTTGAGCATTGCTTTGCTGATTTAAACGGCAGGGTTGATGCGATTGTGAACGGCCCTCATTGTGAGGTTGGCGTGGAATCCACGGTTATCACCATTGTCGGCGGCAAGGTGAGGTTGCTTCGTCCCGGTGCCGTTACAGTTGAGATGCTGCAGAGTGTTGCAGGCGAGGTGGAGATTGACCGCGCGGTGTTAAATCAGATTGAAGCAGGGGCAAGGGTTTCTTCCCCCGGTATGAAATACAAGCACTATTCGCCGAAGGCGAAGGTGGTTATGGTCGAGGCGTCGGGCGAGGCTTTTGCGGAGTTTGTGCAGAAGAACGTCACCGACAAAACCGCTGCAGTTTGTTTTGAAGAAGACAAAATTGAAGGCGTCAAGGTTTATCCTTGGGGCAAAAAAGACGACCACGAGGCACAGGCGCGGTTATTGTTTGACCTTCTCAGGCAGACCGACCTCGACGGCTATGAAACAGTTTATATCCATTCTCCCGAGCGCGACGGATTGGGGCTTGCGGTGTACAACCGACTCATCCGTGCGGCAGGGTTTGAGGTGATACGGCTTGGTTAGAGTCATTGGACTTACGGGGCAGACAGGCGCAGGAAAAAGCGCGGTTTGCGCCCTATTGGAGAAAAACTCAAT
Organism: Oscillospiraceae bacterium; assembly: GCA_045531755.1. Lineage (GTDB taxonomy): Bacteria > Bacillota > Clostridia > Oscillospirales > Ruminococcaceae > UBA11540. Next base: position 1,431 of record JAZSEP010000037.1, read on the forward strand.
AGTCTGCATCGACTGTGACCGCGTTTCCCGCGAGGTCACGGTGAAGGGTGCGCCTGCGCTGAAGGCTCTTTGCGAGGCTTTCGGCGATGATATTCTCTGTCCTGACGGCTCGCTTGACCGCAAAAAGCTCGGTTGTATCGTCTTTTCCGACAGGCGAAAGCTTGAGCTTTTGAACAAAACAATCTTTCCGTTTATAATAGACGAGATCAAAAGCATCATCGCGAAATTTGACGGTGACGGTGTTATCGTGCTTGACGCGCCAACGCTTTTTGAAAGCGGATGCGACAGGCTCTGTGACGAAAAGGTTGCAGTCGTTGCCGACAAAAAGCTCCGTCTTGAGCGGATTGTAGCGCGTGACGGATTATCACCGGAGGATGCCGAAAACCGCATAAATTCACAGCTTAGCGAGGAATTTTTCCGCGAAAACTGTGACACGGTGATACAAAATAACGGTGACCTTTGTGCCCTTGAAAAAGCTGTGGATACCCTTATCGAGAGGTGGGGCGTATGAAAAAGATTATAGTTGTTATCGTTTTGGTTGTGCTTATAGTCGGTGCGGCGTTGTTAGTGAAGGAGTCCTTTTCAAGACTTGATTTGGAGTCCTATCCGCTTGAATACACCGAGTTTGTAGACGAGCAGAGCGAAATCTACGAAGTTGACAGGGCGCTTATCTATGCCGTAATCCGCACCGAGAGCAGTTTCAATCCCGAGGCGGTTTCCGCAATTGGCGCAAGAGGCTTGATGCAGATTACGGAATCGACGTTTGAATGGGCGCAGATGAAGCTGGGCGGAGATTTTGCAGACGACAGCTATGACGACCTGTTCGACCCCGAAACCAACATAAAATACGGCACGTTTCTTTTGAGTGCTTTTATAAAAGAGTTTGGCAGCATCGACAACGCGCTTTGCGCCTACCACGCAGGCTGGGGAAACGCGAAAAACTGGCTTAAAGACCCCGAGTGCTCCCCCGACGGCGAGAACATCACAAACATTCCGTTTAAAGATACCAACTGGTATGTTAATAAAATAAACGAAGTTATGGACAGGTATGAAAGTCTATACTTTTCTGAAAAGGAGTAATGAATTATGCACGACATCGAAAAGACCGAAGGTCAGATTCTCAGCGAAAAGCTCACCTATTCCGTTGCCAATGCAGGCGAAAAGCTTTCCGAAGCAGAGCTGAAATGCGCAGACGATTTCTGCGAAGGCTATAAGGATTATCTCAACACCGCAAAGACCGAGCGCGAGAGCGTGAACTACTTTGTGGCTCTTGCAGAAAAGGAAGGCTTTGTTCCGTTTGACGCTGACAAAAAATATTCTGCGGGTGACAAGGTTTATTATAACAACCGCGGAAAGTCGCTTATTCTTGCAGTTATCGGCAAGAAATCCGTCGCCGAGGGCGTGCGCATCGTTGCCGCTCACATCGACTCTCCCCGACTTGATCTAAAGCCCAACCCCTTGTATGAGGACAACGACATTGCTCTCTTCAAGACTCATTATTACGGCGGCATCAAGAAGTATCAGTGGACCGCTATTCCGCTTTCCTTGCATGGTGTTGTAGCTAAAAAAGACGGCACAACCGTTGAAATCCGCATCGGCGAGGACGCAGGCGACCCTGTTTTCTGTGTTACAGACCTTCTTCCCCACCTTGCCACCGAGCAGGTACAGAGAAAGCTCAGCGAGGGCATCAAGGGCGAGGAGTTAAATATTCTCGTCGGTAGCCGTCCGTTTAACGACGACAAGGCTTCCGAGAAGGTTAAGCTCAACGTTCTCAAAATTCTCAACGACAAATACGGCATCACAGAGGGCGATTTCCTCTCTGCAGAGCTCGAGGTCGTTCCCGCTTTTGAGGCTCGCGACATCGGCTTTGACCGCAGTATGATTGGCGCTTACGGCCACGATGACAGAGTTTGTGCATATCCTGCCGTTATGGCGTCCTTCGCCAACACCAACCCCGAGCAGACTACCGTTACCGTTCTTGCCGACAAGGAAGAAACCGGCAGCGAAGGCAACACGGGTCTTGACTCCTCCTTCCTCAGATACTTCATCGAGGACCTCGCAGCAGCAGAGGGCGTTTCTCCGAGAAAGACTCTCTCCAATTCCACCTGCCTTTCTGCAGACGTCAATGCGGCGTTTGACCCCACCTTCCC
>JAZSEP010000042.1:0-26199 GCA_045531755.1 Oscillospiraceae bacterium
TATATCATTCATTATTTTTTGGTTCACAACTTGTGAGAATAGAAAGGAAGATCTTATCATGGCAAAAATTATTGGTATTGACTTAGGTACTACAAACTCTTGTGTAGCAGTAATGGAAGGCGGCGAGGCCGATGTAATTCCAAATGCCGACGGTGCGAGAACAACCCCTTCGGTAGTAGGCTTCCAGAAAACAGGTGAAAGACTTGTCGGTCAGGTTGCAAAGCGTCAGGCGGTAACCAACCCCGATAGAACAGTTATTTCGATAAAGAGAAATATGGGTTCTGACTATAACGTCAATATCGACGGCAAAAAGTATACTCCCCAGGAGATTTCCGCAATGATTCTGCAGAAGCTCAAGAGCGATGCAGAGGCATATCTCGGCGAAACCGTTACAGAGGCTGTCATCACAGTTCCTGCCTACTTCTCCGACGCACAGCGTCAGGCAACTAAGGATGCAGGTAAAATTGCAGGCCTCGAGGTAAAGAGAATTATCAACGAGCCTACTGCAGCAGCTCTTGCATACGGCATCGACAAGGAAAACGAGCAGAAGATTATGGTATACGACCTCGGCGGCGGTACCTTCGACGTTTCCATCATCGAGATGGGCGACGGCGTACAGGAGGTCCGCGCAACAGCAGGTAACAACCGCCTCGGCGGCGACGACTTCGACGAGAGAATTATGAAGCACCTCGTAGGCGAGTTCAAGAAGGACTCCGGCATCGACCTTTCTGCTGATAAGATGGCAATGCAAAGACTCAAAGAGGCTGCAGAGAAAGCAAAGATTGAGCTTTCCGGTATGACACAGACAAACGTTAACCTTCCCTTCATCACAGCAGATGCAACAGGCCCCAAGCATATGGATATCACCCTCACAAGAGCAAAGTTCAACGAGCTCACAGCAGACCTCGTTGAAGCAACAATGGGTCCGGTTCGTCAGGCACTTTCCGATGCAGGACTCACGGCTGCACAGCTCGACAAAATCCTTCTCGTAGGTGGTTCTTCCAGAATTCCTGCAGTTCAGGAAGCAGTAAAGAACCTCACAGGCAAAGACCCCTTCAAGGGCATCAACCCCGATGAGTGCGTAGCTCTCGGCGCTGCACTTCAGCGCGGCGTTCTTGCAGGCGAAGTCAAGGGACTCCTCCTTCTCGACGTAACACCTCTTTCCCTCGGCCTTGAGACACTCGGCGGTGTATGCACAAGTATCTTCGACAGAAATACAACCATCCCCACCAAGAAGAGTCAGGTATTCTCCACAGCTGCTGATAATCAGACCTCTGTTGATATCCACATTCTTCAGGGTGAGCGCGAGATGGCTGCCGACAACAAGACACTCGGTATGTTCCGCCTCGACGGTATCGCTCCCGCACCCCGCGGAATTCCTCAGATTGAGGTTACCTTCGATATCGACGCCAACGGCATCGTAAACGTCTCTGCAAAGGACCTCGGCACAGGCAAGGAACAGAAGGTCACCATCACATCCTCCACAAATATGTCCAAGGAGGACGTAGAAAAGGCGGTCAAGGAAGCAGAGCAGTACGCTTCCGGGGATAAGAAGCGCCGTGAGGCAATCGACGTTAAGAATAACGCTGACCAGACTGTATATCAGACCGAAAAGACCATCACCGACCTCGGCGACAAGATAAAGGCTGACGAGAAGAGTGAGCTCGAAACAAAGCTTAACGCCCTCAAGGAAGCAAATAAGGGCGATAATACAGACGATATCAAGGCTAAGATGGAAGACCTCCAGAAGAAGCTCTACGAAATCAGCACAAGAATCTATCAGGAAACAGCAGCTCAGCAGCAGGCACAGCCCGGCGCAGATGCAGGAAATAACGCAGGCGCAGACTATGTCGATGCAGAGTATAAGGACGTAGACGAAAACAACTAAGGGCTTAAAGGGCGCACAAAAGCGTGTGCCCTGTACCCATTTAAAGCGAGGTTATACCTTTGGCAGAGAAAAGAGATTTTTATGACGTGCTTGGCGTTTCCAAGACGAGCACAGACGACGAGATAAAAAAAGCATACAGAAAGTTGGCCAAACAGTACCACCCCGACCTAAACCCCGGTAATAAGGAAACCGAAGCCAAGTTCAAAGAGGTCAGCGAAGCATACGAAATCCTTTCCGACCCACAAAAAAGAGCGCGCTATGACCAGTTTGGTCACGCAGGCGTCGACCCGTCATACAACGCGGGCGGCGGTGGAGCATACGGCGCAGGCGGTATGGGATTTGACTTTGACGATTTGGGAGACCTCTTCGGAAGCTTTTTCGGAGGCTTTGGCGGCGGTTCAAGACGCCAGAATCCCAACGCGCCACAGCGTGGCAGAGATATCAATATCAACGTCACCGTTTCCTTTATGGAAGCTGCGCACGGTGTTAAAAAAGAGGTCACCTATCCGTCTGTTGACAGATGTACGTCCTGTAACGGAACGGGCGCGGCTGTGGGCTCTTCGCCCGAAACCTGTCCCGACTGTCACGGAACGGGCAGAGTTAATATGACGCAAAGAACACCGTTTGGTATGGTGCAGACACAGAAAGCCTGCTCGAGATGCGGCGGTAAGGGTAAGATAATCAAGAATCCCTGTCCCACCTGCTCGGGAAGCGGAAGGATGAGAAAATCCCACACCATCGAGATTTCCATACCTGCAGGTATAGACGACGGACAGACCATCTCGATAAACGGCAGAGGTGAAGCAGGAATAAACGGAGGGGGCTACGGCGACCTTCTGGTAACTGTTTCTGTGCGACCCGACGCGCTGTTTGAGCGTGACGGATATGACGTGTGGTGTACTATTCCGATAACCTTCACACAGGCGGTTTTCGGCGCAGAACTCACAGTTCCCACCGTTGACGGAAGGGTGAAATACCAGATACCCGAGGGAACACAGGTAGGAACAACCTTCAGACTCAAGGGCAAGGGTATTCAGTACTTAAATAATAAGGGCAGAGGCGACCAATACGTTAAGGTCAATATCGAGGTACCGAAGAACCTGTCCTCAAAACAAAAAGAAGCCCTCAAGGAGTTTGAAGCACTCAGTGAGGACGACAAAAACTACGAGAAACGCAAAAACTTTTTTGATAAGCTCAAGGATGCATTCTCATAATAAAACGAAAACGGCGCGGTCATTGTGACCGCGCCGTAATTTTTTTGTTTTAGATAGCGTCAAAGCCTTGCTTGAGGTCTGCGAGAATGTCGTCGATGTTTTCAAGTCCAACAGAAAGTCTGACCATTCCTGCATCAATTCCTGCCGCAACAAGCTGTTCGTCGGTGAGCTGACGGTGCGTTTCGCTTGCAGGATGAAGCACACAGGTGCGGATATCGGCAACGTGAACCTGATTGGAAGCAAGCTTCAGAGAATCCATCCACTTCATAGCTGCCTCTCTGCCGCCCTTTATAACAAAGGAGATAACACCGCTTGTGCCCTTGAGGTACTTTTTGCCGAGCTCATAGTTTTTCTTGTCACTTTTGAGTCCGGGATAGGTGACACTCTCAACCTTGTCACAGCCTTCAAGAAATTCTGCTACGGCTTGTGCGTTTTCGCAGTACTGCTTCATTCTGACCGCGAGCGTTTCAAGACCGAGGTTTAGAAGGAAAGCAGAATGTGCCGAAGGATAAGCGCCAAAGTCACGCATAAGCTGCATTCTCGCTTTGATGATGAATGCCGCTTTGCCGTATTTCTCGGTGTAAACGATACCGTGATAGGAATCGTCGGGCTCGGTGAATTCAGGGAACTTGCCGTTTGCCCAATTGAAGTTACCGCTGTCAACGATAACACCGCCAACCTGTAAAGCGTGTCCGTCCATATACTTTGTGGTGGAATGGATAACGATGTCTGCACCGTATTCAATGGGCTTGCAGAGAATAGGAGTAGCAAAGGTGTTGTCAACGATAAGCGGAACGCCCATTTCGTGAGCAATGCCTGCAAAACGCTCGATGTCAAGAACAGAAAGAGCAGGGTTTGCAATGGTTTCGCCAAAAAATGCCTTTGTATTGGGCTTGAACGCCTTTTTGATGTTCTCGTCGGTGTCGTTTTTGTCAACGAAGATGCACTCGATACCAAGTTTTTTGAAGGTGTATGCAAACAGATTGAAGGTACCGCCGTAAATCTCTGCAACGCTTATGATGCTGTCGCCTGCCTTGCAGATGTTGAGTACGGTCAAAAGCGAAGCTGCCTGTCCCGACGAGGTACACATAGCACCCACACCGCCCTCAAGCGCGGCAATCTTTTCCTCAACCGCCATAACGGTGGGATTTTCAAAGCGCGAATAGATAAGCGACTTTGTGGGGTCGTCAAAAACCGCCGCAACCTCTGCGGTGGAGTCATATACGTAGGTAGTGCTCTGCACTATCGGTACTACACGGGGTTCTCCGTTTTTGGGTGTGTAGCCTGCGTGCAGGCATTTTGTTTCATCTCTCATAATAATTGGTCCTCCAAGTTATTCCTCAAAGCTTCCCGAGCTTTCGGGAGCGCTTCTCATAGTCATTTCAATCCATTGCTGTCTGGTGACGAGTACCTGACGGGGCTTTGCACCCTCAAACGGTCCCACGATACCACGGCTTTCAAGCTGGTCGATAATTCTCGCTGCTCTTGCATAGCCGAGCTTTAGTTTTCTCTGCAGCAAAGAGGTGGAAGCCTGTCCTGCCTCAACGACAACTTCAATAGCCTGCGGAAGCATATCGTCCTCGTCACTTGAATCAGCACCGTCGCTGTCACGGGTAGCGGATTTTGCCTTTTCCTGCGCGGCAAGACGGTTAATTTCTTCGCTGATGTGTTCGTCATACTCTGCAACCTTGCCGGACTTGATAAACTCAACAACGTTTTCAACCTCGGAATCGGTTACAAAGCATCCCTGAATACGAATGGGCTTTGCTGTTCCCATAGGATAATACAGCATATCGCCTCGTCCGAGCAGCTTTTCTGCACCGCCTGCATCGATAATGGTTCTCGAGTCAACCTGTGAAGAAACCGCAAACGCAACACGGCTTGGAATGTTGGCTTTGATTACACCTGTGATGACGTCAACGGAGGGTCGCTGCGTAGCAATAACAAGATGCATACCTGCCGCACGCGCCATCTGTGCCAAACGGCAGATAGCGTCCTCAACCTCGTTGGGAGCCGCCATCATAAGGTCGGCAAGCTCGTCGATGATGATAACGATGTGCGGAAGAGCTTTTATATCGTCCTTTGTCTCTGCAAGCTTGTTGTAGCCCTTCAGGTCACGGACACCCGTGTCAGCAAACAGCTTGTAGCGGTTGAGCATCTCGGTAACAGCCCAGTTCAAAGCGCCTGCGGCTTTTCTCGGGTCGGTGACAACGGGAACGAGAAGATGCGGTATTCCGTTGTAAACGCCAAGCTCAACAACCTTCGGGTCAATCATAAGAAGTCTGACGTCCTCGGGAGAGGATTTGTACAAAAGGCTCACAATCATAGAGTTGATGCAAACCGATTTACCCGAACCGGTAGCACCCGCAATGAGCATGTGCGGCATCTTGGAGATGTCGCCGACGGCAATCTTTCCGTCGATGTTTTTACCAATCGCAAAGGACAGGTCGCTCTTTGCATCTACAAATTCGTTGGAATCGATAATGTCGCGGATGCGGACGATGCTGACGTTCTTGTTGGGCACTTCGATGCCGACAGCCGCTTTGTTGGGGATAGGAGCCTCGATACGAACACCCGACGTAGCAAGATTGAGGGCAATGTCATCGGAAAGACCGGTAATTTTGCTTATCTTAACACCTGCAGAGGGCTGTAGCTCGTACCTTGTAACCGCAGGACCGCGGCAGATGTCGGTAATTCTTGTCTGTACGCCAAAACTCTGAAGAGTTTCGACAAGCTTCTGCGCATTGGAGCGAAGCTCGTGCTCAATGTTTTCTTCGTTAACGTTGTCAGCCTCGGTCAGAAGGGTTATCGGAGGGAAGTGGTAAACTGCCTTCTCTTCGATGTTTTCAATAACCTCTTGGACAAAGGCACCCGTCTGCTCTTCAACTTCCTCACGGGTCATCTGCTTTTCCGCCTCGGCAGACTCGTCAAACTCGGTGAGGGTAGCCAGCTTGTCCTCGGGAATCTCTCTCGAAGCCGCAGCCGCGGCAATCAAAGGATTTGGCTTCGTCTGAGAGGGTGACTTCTTTGCTACAACCTTTTGGACGATGTCGTCAATCTGTAAAACCGGCTTGTTGACGTCCTCGGGCGAGGGGATAATCTCTGCGTCCTCGTCAGGCTCGTCAAGCGACGGCTTTTGGTTTGCAACCTTGGTCAGCCCTGCCGCAGCCTCGGTAAGCTTTGTCTTGTTGGAAATAACGGGATGCGCAGGCAAAGCGTCGGGTTTGTCCTCGTCAAGCGGAACGTCGACGTTAAACTTCGCTTTTTTGCGTTTTTCGGCAAATTCCTTGTATTCGGTTTGTAGCTTTTGCACAGGCTTGCTCGCTTTTCTCAGGAAATCCGAAAGGGTGGTGCCTGTAATGATGAGCAAAAGCACGAACACGAGTATTATCATAACGATGGTAGCGCCGACCTTTGTCAACAGCTTTATAAGCGGCCAACCGAGAATTACCGCCGCAACACCGCCGCTCTTCAGCTCAACACCTGACGCAAAGAGCACCTTGAAGGTCTCCGCAAAACCCGTTTGCGTGATGTCAACCGTAGAAAACGCCTGTGTCAGCGCGCACAGCAAAAGCACCAAAACCACACCGCCGACGGTTCTCAAAAGAAGCGAAGCACCGGGACGGTCAAGTGCGGAGATAACTGATATGTAGATTATGATTGGGGCAACGAGAAAACCGCACCAGCCAAACATTCCGAAAAGGCAGTCGCGCATAAAGCCCCAACCGCTTCCCAAATCAAGAATACTCAGGAAAAACAAAAATACTCCGACGGCGAAGGCAATGATGGAAGCCACCTGCTTTTTGAATTTGAGTTGCTTTTCGTCAAGCTCGGACTTCTTTGCGTTAGCCTTGGATTCGCTCTTTTTCAGATTCTTTCTTTTTTTGTTAGCCATTTTGATACCTCTCAAACGTTAAAGGTAAATACGGGATGCCCGATCACAAGACCGATAATTCCCAGTATAACGGTCGCAAGACCGAGGAAAAGCGTGTACCATGCGAATATCGTGAACCTGTCTTTTTTGACAAGGTAGTTTACCATCTTTATTGATGCAAAGCCTACAACTGCCGCAACAACAATACCGACTATGCTTTGCACGGGCTCGAGCGAAACAATAGCTCCGTCAGCTTCTGCAGAAAACAGATCCTTGATTTCAATGAGATTTGCCATAAGTACGGGCGGAATACCCATTATAAACGAGAAGGAAACCGCATACTCTCTCGTGAGTCCGCACATAAGTCCGGTGGAAATCGTCGAGCCCGAGCGCGACAGTCCCGGCAGGGGAGCAATGCCCTGAACGGTACCGATGATAAGCGCGTCCTTGTAGCTCATACCCGACGCCGTCTTCTTTCCCTTTACCACCCTGTCGGAGATAAAGAGCAAAAGCGAGGTCAACAGGAAGCAAAATCCTTCAACAACGATGTCGTTGTCGGCAGAAAGTCCGGTGTAGAAGTCACTCAGGAAATAGAAAACCAAAAGCGGAAGCTCAGCGACGATAAGCAGAAGAATCATTCGTCTTTCGGGGGAAGCGTTTTTCATACTGAACTTTCCAGTAAACAGGTCCTTGACCATTCTGAAGAATTCCAGAATTAACGCCCAAATCGTCTTGTAGAAGGCGGCAAACACAGCAATGAGCGTTCCGAAATGCAGAAGAATAGAATAGCTCGCAGCAGCCTCTCCGTTGATTCCAAAGAAATACTGCAAAAGCGAAAGATGTCCCGAGCTTGAAATCGGTAAAAACTCGCTCAAGCCTTGAACAATGCCTTGAATAAGCGCTTCGAATATTGACATAGAATGTCTCCTTTGTATGTATTGCGGAAAGTCAACCCAAGAACTCTCCGCCGATGGTGTATCTTTTGTCCAAAAACTTTTTAGGGTCGGTGGAAATCAGCCTCGAAAGACAGAGCTTGCCGTCTTTTTGATAACACTCGGCAAAATCTCCTCCAAGCTGAACAACCTTCATTTCTACAGGCTCCGCAGGGAAAATCATTTCAGCGGTCACTATCGTGTGCAGAAGCATTGCCCTTTTCCTCCTCGATCATGGAATAAAGCTCCTCGATTGCGTCGGAAAGAGAACCAAGCCTGTCAATAATGCCTTCCTTCACCGCCTGCTCGCCGTCGATGATGGTACCAACGTCCATCACCATTTCGCCCGTCTGCATCATAAGGTCGTGAAGCCTGTTGGGGTCAACGTTTGAGTTCTGGGTGATAAAGTTTATGATGCGCTCCTGCATCTTATCAAAGTATGACAAGGTTTGCGGAACTCCCAAAACGAGTCCGTTCATCCTCACGGGGTGGATGGTCATCGTCGCAGACGGAGCAATGAAGGAACAGCGCGCACTCACAGCAAGCGGAACTCCGATCGAGTGCCCTCCGCCCAAAACGAGCGACACAGTCGGTTTTTTCATCCCTGCAATAAGCTCTGCTATCGCAAGTCCTGCCTCAACGTCACCGCCTACCGTGTTCAGAACGATAATCAGCCCTTCAATTTCAGGGTCCTGCTCAATCGCCACAAGCTGCGGAATAACGTGCTCATACTTTGTGGTTTTGTTCTGCGGCGGCAGGGTGAAATGCCCCTCAATCTGTCCCACAATACTAAGACAGTGAATAACGTGCTTTCCTCTTGCCGAGGTTATTGACCCCATTTCGATAATCTGTTCCGAGCGGGTGTCAATACCCTTTTCATCGTTTTTCGTGTTATCAGACATATAAAGCCTCCGAATAGTATTCTGCTTAAAATATTATTCGCAGAAAGGCGGTTTTATATGCCAAAAACCTTCACATTTTATTATACCAATATTCTCGCTGTTTTTCAACAGTAAAGTAATAAGTACAACCCCAATTTATGTATAATTTAATATAAAAAATCAAAGGGGAAGATATCATTGAAGGAAGAAACCACGCTTTTTGGGCAGCCGCCCGATTACCAAAGTCTTTGCAGGGCCGTATGCGAGCTGAAAAAGTGCGATAGCTTCAAGGTTTTTTCGATAGGCAGAAGCGCGCTCGGAAGGAATATCTATGCAGTGGGAGCAGGAAAGCTTTGCGGCGGAATAATCTACGTGGGCGGCGTTCATTCTCTCGAATGGCTGACAACCTTGTTGCTCGTCAGATTTTGCTTTGAGCTTTCAAAGCGCGAAGAAGAGCTGTTACTCCTCGAAAGCCGAGGAATAATAGTAGTTCCGTGTCTGAATCCCGACGGGGTCGAGCTTGTAATAAACGGTATCGAAAGTGCCAAAGAAAGAAAGGATTTTGTCGCAAGGATATCAAAGGGCGACCTGTCTGATTGGCAGGCAAACGCCAACGGAATTGACCTGAACCACAACTTTGACGCAGGCTTCAACGAGCTCAAAAGGCTTGAAATCAAGTCGGGGATAATAGGCCCGTCACCGCGAAGGTACGGCGGAGAGTACCCCTTCAGCGAGCCCGAAACAAAGGCGCTTTCCTCGGTTTGCCGCCTTTTCGGCATACAGACAGCCTACGCCTTTCACTCACAGGGCGAGGAAATATTCTACCAATACGGCAAAAACACTCCGCCTCGTTCACGCCTTATGGCTGAGCTTTTGTCACAGTCAAGCGGCTACAGGCTATCTGCACAGGAAGGACTCGCATCACACGGCGGTTTCAAGGATTGGTTCATAGGAAAGCTCTCGCGCCCTGCCTTTACAATTGAAATCGGAAAAGGCAAAAATCCTCTGCCGATAACCGACCTTGAAAGTATATACACAAGACTTGAGGATATGCTCTTTCTTTCTCTTCGCCTGTGAGTTCACAAAATGTTGTTGAAATTACCGCCCGTTTAGGTTATACTTTAATACAGATATCAAAAGCGGAAGGATGAGTATATTGCTCAAAAAAATCGTCGCACTTGCTTTGTCGGTGCTTGCTCTCACAAGCTTTGCTTCCTGTTCGCTGTTCGGCGAGCAGAAAACCGAGATAGACCCGACACTTTTTGATTTTGAGACACAGCTGTCGCTCCCCAAACAAGGCGAGCAGATAGCGGTCGTCACCACTTCGCTTGGCACCTTCAGGATGAAGTTCTTTCCACAGTATGCGCCAAACGCGGTCGAAAACTTCATAACCCTTGCAAAAGAGGGCTACTACGACAACAGCCACGTCTTTTGCATCGACCCTCAAAACGCATTTATGGCAGGCTCACCCGACAATCAGGGAGTTGAATATAAGAGTATCTTCAACGACGGCAAGCCCTTTGCCAAGGAATGCACCGACGCTCTCTGGCACTTTTCGGGTTCGGTTTCTGCAATAAGCTCCGAAAGGGATAAAGGCGACAGTAGGTTCCTGATACTCGGAGATATGCAGATTCCTGAAGAGATTTTTGACAGTATGAAAAAGTATAAATACCCAGAGGAACTCATAGAACGCTACCGTGAAAACGGCGGTTCTCCCACTCTCGATGGCAGGCACACGGTTTTTGCGCAGGTTTTCGAGGGCATCGAAACGATAAATGCAATCAATAAGCTTGAGATTGGTGAAAACGGAAGACCGACAACCGATTTCAAGATTGAAAAGATAGAAATTGTAAATTACGGAGAATAAAAATGAAAAGAAAAATTGCAATAATCTGCCTCGTCTTCGTCACACTGCTGTTCACCGCCTGCGGTGGTAAAAACACAGTAACGGGAGATGGGCTGTTAAAGAAAGGAAATGAAAATATGCTTCAGTTTTCACCACTGAAAGAGAACGAAACCATCGTCACCATCAAAACCACAATGGGCGATATCAAGATGAGAGTTTTCCCCGAAAAAGCCCCCAAGGCTGTAGAAAACTTTCTCACCCATGCAAAAGAGGGCTACTACGATAACGTAATATTCCATAGAGTTATCAAAGACTTTATGATACAGACAGGTGACCCCACGGGCACAGGCTACGGCGGAGAGAGCATCTGGGGCGAGGACTTCCAGAACGAAGTAAACCTCGAGCTCTTCCACTTCTACGGCGCGGTGTCTATGGCAAATACCGGAAGCACCTGCTCTAACTCCAGCCAGTTCTTCATCGTGCAGAACAACTACGTTTCTGCAGACATCCTCGGACAGATGGAAAAGGGAGGATGGCCAAAAGAGGCGGTTGAGCAGTATGCAAAGGTCGGCGGAACCTACTGGCTCGATACAAAGCATACCGTGTTCGGTCAGGTTATCGAGGGTATGGACGTTGTCGATGCAATAGCAAACGTTAAGACAAACGGACAGGATAAGCCTGCGGTTGACGTGGTAATTCTCAAGATTGAGGTGTCTGAATAATGGCAGTACGCCTTAACAGCGACCCCGAGGTCGTAAAGAGAATAAAAGAGGGACTAAAGAAAAAGGACGGCTACTGTCCCTGCCGTCTGCCCAAGACCGAGGAATTTAAATGTATCTGCAAGGAGTTCCGCGAGCAGATAAACGACCCCGATTTTGAAGGCTATTGCCACTGTATGCTCTACTATAAATCCAAAGACTAAAAAATTCCCCGATGGAAAATCCATCGGGGAACAGTTTTTTAAAGAACCTTTGAAAGAAAATCGCGAAGTCTTGGATTTTGGGGGTTTGCAAAAAATTCCTCGGGGGAGTTTTCTTCAAGGATTTTTCCCTCGTCCATAAATACCACACGGGTCGCAACCTCGCGCGCAAAGCCCATCTCGTGAGTGACAACAACCATCGTCATTCCGTCACGAGCAAGCTCCTTCATGAGCTCCAGAACCTCGCCGACCATCTCGGGATCAAGAGCAGAGGTGGGCTCATCAAACAGCATAACCTGCGGATTCATCGCGAGCGCGCGGACTATCGCAATTCTCTGCTTCTGTCCGCCCGAAAGCTGTGACGGATAGGCGCCAGCCTTGTCCTCAAGACCGATTCTCCTGAGAAGAGCCATTGCCTTTTCGTTAGCAACGGCAACACTCATAAGTCCGAGCTGAACGGGTGCAATGGTTATATTTTTGAGTATCGTGAGGTGAGGGAAGAGGTTGAAGTGCTGGAACACCATACCCATCTTCTCGCGAAGCTTGTTTTTGTCACAGGATTTGTCGAGAATGTTTTCACCGCCGAAGTAGATAGAACCGCCCGTAGGCTTTTCAAGCAGATTCAAACAACGCAAAAAGGTTGACTTTCCCGAGCCGGAAGGACCGATGACAACCACAACGTCACCGCGGTTGATGTTTTCGTCGATGCCCTTGAGAACGTCGAGCTTTCCGAAGGACTTTTCGAGCCCCTCAACCTTTATGAGAGTTTCATTAGTGGTCACTGCTTCTCAGCCTCCTCTCAAGAATACCAACAAGCCATGTAAAGAACATAACGATAACAAGATAGATGATTGCAACGGCAATGAGGGGCATAAAAGCGGAATATGTACGGCTTCTGATGATATCTCCGGCTTTTGTGAGGTCCTGCAAAGCAACGTAGCCTGCAACCGAGGTCTCCTTTATAAGCACGATAAACTCGTTTGCAAGAGTGGGAAGGATGGTTTTGAACGCCTGCGGAATGACAATGTGCCACATCGTCTGCACGTAGTTAAAGCCAAGGCTTCTGCCTGCCTCAAACTGTCCCTTGTCAACCGACATAATACCGCTTCGGATAATCTCGGCAACGTATGCACCCGAGTTTATACCAAACGCAAGCGAAGCAATGAACACCTTGTTGGTGAGCGAAGCGAGTATTACGTAATAGATAAGCATAAGCTGAACAACGACGGGGGTACCGCGGATAACCGTCAGATAAACGCGGCAGATTTTGTCGAAGAATTTCAGCAAAAACCGTCCAATGCCGGGGTTCATATCGTCTATAGTCTTGTCGTGAGTCGAACGAACTACCGCAACAACAACACCGATTGCAATACCCAAAAGCAGAGCAAAGAATGTGACAAGGAGCGTAGTTTTAAGACCGTCGACAAGATATTTCCAACGATTGTCCTCGATGAAGTTGAGGATAAACTCGTCCTTGAGGTCGTTCCACATAAGGACGAGGTCACTCCAAACCAATAAAAACCAATCCTTTACGGAATTAAAAAATTCCTGCATCGGCTCACCTCTCTAAAAGTCAAATGAATAGCCCCCGAAGATTACGGGGGCTATTTCACAAACATCAAAATTGATTATTTGTTGTTAGCAGCCACGAAAGCCTTTGCAGGCTCGTTGTCGATAATGACACAGTCAACCTTGCCTGTGATAAGAGCCTGAACAGCGTCAGCGCCCTTGCTGTATCTCTCTACAACAGCGGTAGGATCGCCCTCTTCGGGTTCTTCGAGGTCCCATGTAGAGTAGAGGTCGCCGGTAGTACCTGTCTGTACGCCAACTTTCCACTTGCTTCCGTCAGCCTTGAGAGCGAAGAGTTGGTCAACGTCTGTGAGCTCGGAGCCCTCTGCAACGATAACAACCTGAACGCCTGTAGCATAAGAGGTAGAGAAGTTAACCTGCTCTTTTCTGTCCTCTGTAACTGTCATACCGGCCATACCGAAGTCAACCTTGTCAGACTGGATAGCAGCGATGATAGCGTCAAACTCCATATCCTCGATAACGAGCTTTTTGCCGAGCTTGTCAGCGATAGCAGCAGCTACCTCAGCGTCGATACCGATAATCTTTCCGCCCTCGATGTACTCGTAAGGGGGGAACTGAGCGTTTGTGCCCATCTTGATTTCTTCCTTGCCTTCAACGTCCTGCTGGAAAACGAGGTCGTTTTCAACGCCGGAGATGTACTTGTCAACAATCTTCTGAACGGTACCGTCAGCGATGAGGTCCTTCAAAGCCTTGTCAACGTCAGCAAGGAGCTGTTCGTCAGCCTTGTTAAGAGCGATAGCGTAATCCTCAACAGCATACTCTGTATCAAGGATTTTGAGTGTTACGTCCTTAGCACCGCAGCCTGCAAAGCAAGCGACAGCCATAAGAACTGCAAGAGTTAAAGCAATAATCTTTTTCATGATTTTTCCTCCAAAAAATATGCACCGTTGTGCTGATATTCATAATTATACACCTTTTTTGCAAAAAAGCAATAGGTAAATGTAAAAAAATACAAATTTTTATAATTTTTATGTATTTTCACAGAAAAGACCGCTTGTTTTGAGCGTTTTGAGCATATCTGCATAAATTTCGCACTCAATAACGCGTTCTGCAGGGTCGGATGGGGTAGAAAAGGTCAACTTTCGGCAATGCAAGGCGTGTCTTGGCATCACAGAATGGTCACCGCCGTATAGCTCGTCACCTACGAGCGGATGCCCGACGTGCGAAAAGTGAACGCGGATTTGATGCGTGCGCCCTGTTTCTAAATGTATATTTACAAAAGAATATGCATCATTTTTGCATAAACATTCATAATGTGTAACAGCCCTTTGACCGTTTTCCATAACCTTTCGGGTGATTTCACATTCGTCCTCTCTGCCGATAGGAGCGTCAATAGTGCCCCTGTCGTCCACCGCGCCCTCTACTATCGCACAGTACTCCTTTTTCAGCCTTCCGCCAAGGATTGAAGCTGTGAGCTGGTTTTTTGCACAAGCCACAAGCCCCGACGTGTCGCGGTCAAGACGGTTCAGACAGCGGAAGGTCACGTTTTCTCCCCGCTGTTTCATAAGATAGGCAAAATAATTCTGCAGGGTATCCGCAGGATGAAGCTTCGATTGGTGACAGGGCATAAAGGGAGGCTTGTTGAAGATGATAACGTCGTCGTTTTCAAAAACTATCGGCACCTCCGACTCAAACAAAGGAACCTCCTTCGCCTCGTCCTGCAACCGAATTTTCAGCTCATCGCCTTCACTAAGGCGCACAATCACAAAGACGTGTTCTCCGTTTAACCGAATCGAGTCCACGTCTTTTTTAATTCTTATTATCTGTCGGGTGGAATAACCGTGGATTTTTTTGAGAAAATCCTTCACGGTCATCCCCGAATGCTCTTTTCCTATAATATAGGTTGCGCTGTACATATATTACTGCCTTTCGAGAAAGGTGTTGATAACCCTTCGCATATCACTTGCAAGATATAAGGAACCACAAACCACGAGCGCCTGTTGCTCTTCAAGCCTTCCCACGCAATACTCAACGGCCTCGCCGTAATCCTCAAAATAACAAGCCTTCGTGTGCTTTGAAGCCTCTTTGCTAAGCACTTTGCAGTCGAGCCTTCTCGGGTTGTTCGGCGTCACAGCAACAAACTCAGCTCCCAAAGGCGCTATCAGCTCAACCACGCTTTCATAGTCCTTGTCAGCCAACATTCCCATCAGGATAATCGGCTTTGCGGGGAGCTTTTCAATACTCACCTTGAGCGTATGAGCGCCCGAAAGATTGTGCGCTCCGTCAACGATGATGAGCGGGTCCTTGGAAAGAATTTCCATCCTCGCAGGGAAAACGGTTTCGCTGATGCCAAGCGAAACGTCCTCGTCGGAAATCCTGAAGCCTGCCAAACGGACAACCTTCAACGCCTCGATGGCAGTAATCGCATTTTTGATTTGGTGACTGCCCAGAAGCCTTGGCGAAATCTCAAATCCGTCATAGACAAAACGTGTGTCAAACAGCCCATCGGATAAAATCCTAACGGAATTGTATACCGGCAGAATCAGCCTGCAGCCCTTCACCGCACAGCTTTCCATAATTACCGCAAGTACGCCGTCGTCCTGGTCGGGAAAGCTCACTACAGGGCAGGTCGGCTTTATGATACCGCACTTTTCAAAGGCGATTTTCTCAAGCGTGTCGCCCAGAATGTTCACGTGGTCAAAGCTTATGGAAACGATGACACTAACGATAGGGGAGGAGATAACGTTTGTAGCGTCAAACCTTCCGCCCATACCAACCTCAAGACAGACTACGT
This sequence comes from Oscillospiraceae bacterium, assembly GCA_045531755.1. Taxonomy (GTDB): domain Bacteria; phylum Bacillota; class Clostridia; order Oscillospirales; family Ruminococcaceae; genus UBA11540. Next base: position 15,879 of record JAZSEP010000042.1, read on the forward strand.
CGCACTCTTTCTTTGAGAAGTATAAAAACGCTGCCGCTGTGATAAGCTCAAATTCGGTAATCTGTAAACCACGGCGCTTCATGTCCTCGTAGTGCGGCAGGATTTCGCCGACAACCTCGCACAAATCCTCTTGGCTTATGTATTCACCGCAAAGCTGAATTCTCTCGCGAAAATCCACCACAAACGGCGAGATATACGCGCCGACCTTGTAGCCTGCTCTTTTAAGCACCGAGGCGCAGTACATCGTCACCGACCCCTTTCCGTTGGTGCCGGCGACGTGGATGAATTTTAAATTTTTCTCCGGATTTCCAAGAAGTGCCAAAAGCTCGGAAATCCTCTCAAGACCGGGCACAGAGCCAAATCGGTCAAGAGAATGTATAAACGTCAAACACTCACTGTAGGTCATCTCAAAAGTCCTTTAAAGCAGATTCATTCCGTTGATATTAAGCACAAAACGAAGCTTCAGAAACTCCGCAGCGCGCTTGCACAAAAGCATACGGTTCAAAAAAATCTCAAAATAGCTCATAACCGAAGCAATTTCAGTGTCGATTTCAAGGTCAAGCACGATGGTGCTTTTGTCATCGGAAAAATGCAGGTCGCTTTTCACAACCGCAAAATTCACTCTGTCGTGGATGTCGAAGGTTGCAATTTCGGTGTTTCGAACCCTCGACCTGCGAACGTCGCTCTTGTCAGCCAGAATCAGCGCCGCCGCAACCGCGTTTATCGGCGAAGCAGTCGATTCGTCGTGATTTCCGATAGCCGAAACGATGGTTGCAATCTCCTCGGGGTCCATCTCAAGCTTGTCGAGAATACGAAATGCCATAACCGCACCGCTCTGCGCGTGGTCAACGCGGTTCACAATGTTGCCGATGTCGTGCATATAGCCTGCGATTTTACTAAACTCACAAACGCGCTCGCCGTACCCCAACGTCGCAAGGATACTGCTTGCCGTTTCGGCACACTTCGTAACGTGCGCAAAATTGTGCTCGGTAAATCCAAGAGCCTCCAACGCCTCGTCAGCTTTTTTTATATATGTCCTGATCTGCGGATTATTTTTAATGTCACTAAAAGTCAGCAAAAATCTCACTCCTTTATAGTATTATGATACCGATTTTACCCAAAAAAAGCAATAGAAATTTGATTGTTCACAAAAAGTCCTTTTATTTACGGTATAAATGGTGTATAATGAAGCTAACAGCAAAGCTTCGGAGGAAAAATATGAACAGATACGACAACGTGGAGTGTCCCGTTTGTGATAAAAAGTTCGTTGATGGTGACGACGTGGTAGTCTGCCCCGTGTGCGGAGCGCCCCACCATAGAACCTGCTATCAGACGGAAGGAACCTGCCACTTTGAAGATAAGCACGGTGAGGACTTCCAATGGGAGAACCCGAACGATAAAAAGGAAGAAAAGCTTCAGGGCGACGACCCCAAGAAGTGCCCCAAATGCTCGGCTACAAACCCAACCGATGGAATATTCTGTCAGGTCTGCGGCTATCCGCTCAGAAACCCCACACCAGAGCCCGAGCAGAGAAACTATAATACCTACGGCGCACCGCCGATAGATATAACCGCCTTCACAACCCCCTACGGCGGACTCGACCCCGAGGAAGATATAGACGGCGTAACTGCAAAGGAGCTCGCGCTCTTCGTTGGCGAAAACTCTTTTTACTACGTCCCAAGAATCAAGGAAATGAAAAAAACAGGCAAAAAGATTTCTTGGAACTGGTCGGCGTTCATCTTCAACTTTATGTACTACTTCAACCGTAAGATGTATCTTATGGGCGCGCTTATGCTCGCACTTTATATAATCACAATGGTTCCGTCCATCGTTTTCGCCTATCACCTTATGGCGCGAAATATCGACGTCATCGAAATGGGCGGGTATATAGAAGACTTCAGCACTGCAGGACTCGAGATGCTGATGTACGTTGTGCGGATAGCAAGCTACGTCTATTCAAGTATTGCGGTGGTCAGCGGGCTCTTTGCAAATAGACTGTACACAAACTTCGTGTATAAAAAAATCAACGAGGTGCGCAATGAGCTGGGCGCGGTCGATAAAAACTCCGCAGAATACAGTAACGCCCTTGCAAAAGCAGGAAGAACCAACCATAGACTTGCAGTCGGCTCTATGGCAGGACTCATGGCAGGCTTGACCGTTGTAATGATGATAATAGCAAATATTATAACACAGGGTCTATAACAGGAGGCACTATGGCAAAGATAACAGTATTGGGATCGGGCGGATTTGGAACCGCTCTTGCCGTGCTCTGCCACAAAAACGGCCACGACACAACCCTTTGGTCGCTCTTTGAGGAAGAGATAGCGTCTATTAAAAGGGACAGAGAGAACAAAAAGCTCCTCCCGAATATAAAGCTTGATAAACAAATCACCCTCACGACCGATATCTCCTGTGTGGCGGATGCCGACGCGGTGATATTCGCCGTACCGTCCTTCGCAGTAAGAAGCACGGCAAGGCTCGCAAATAGAAAGATAAATAAAAACGCAGTGGTGATAAACGTTGCAAAGGGCTTCGAGCCCGAAACCCTGAACAGACTTTCCGAGGTGCTGTCGCAGGAGCTTTCCGAGAATAAAATAGTTGCACTTTCGGGTCCCTCACACGCCGAGGAAATTGCGCTCGAAATGCCAACAACGGTTGTCGCCGCATGTGAAGATAAAGACTCCGCAGAATACGTGCAGACCCTCTTGATGAATAACCGCCTGAGAATCTACTGTAACGACGACGTCGTCGGTGTCGAGCTCGGCGGAGCGCTGAAGAACATTATCGCCCTCGCCGCAGGTGTCGTCGATGGACTGAAGTACGGCGATAATACCAAAGCCGCACTTATGACGCGCGGAATGGCAGAGATTTCAAGACTCGGAATTGCAATGGGCGCGAGAATGAGCACCTTTTCGGGACTCACGGGAATAGGTGATTTGATAGTCACCTGCACCAGTATGCACTCGAGAAATCGCAGAGCGGGCATACTCATCGGACAAGGCGTTCCCGCAAAACAAGCCGTCGAACAGATAGGAATGACCGTCGAGGGCTATATCTCAGCAAAAAGCGCCTACGAGCTCGCAAAACGCTATGAGGTCGAGATGCCGATAATCGAAGAGATTTATAAGGTGCTCTACCAAAACGCCGACGTAAATCAAACCGTCACAAACCTCATGACCCGCCCCAACATCAACGAATTCGAAGAAGTCTGGAATATTAATAAATAATAAAATCGCCCGATTTTCATCGGGCGATTTCTAATTTAAACCGCTTTTTTCAGCTTTAATCTCATTCTGTCGGTTATCATTGCGATGAATTCCGAGTTTGTGGGCTTTCCGCGGAGATTGTGAATGGTATAACCGAAATAGGAGTTGAGCACGTCAACGTCGCCTCTGTCCCAAGCAACCTCGATAGAATGTCGGATAGCCCTTTCTACCCTTGAAGGAGTGGTGCTGAACTTCTTTGCAACGTTGGGATAGAGCTGTTTTGTAATCGCGTGGAGATATTCCGAGTTGTCGATAGACATCAAAATCGCTTCTCTGAGATAGTGATATCCCTTTATGTGTGCAGGGATACCGATTTGGTGTATTATCTCGGTGACGATTCCCTCGATATCCATAACGCCTGCAATCGACTCGGCAGAGTCACCGACCTGTGCGCCCAAAAAGTCGATAAGCCTTTCGCACAGCAGAATAGGGTCCAACGGCTTGAGGAAGAAATAGAAAGCGCCCGCGGCTTTCAGTTCTTGTTGCAACACGTTGCTGTCAAAGCCAGAAGTGATGATGAACATCGGTTTTTTGGTTATAGACGACGAATTTATGGTCTGCATAACTCCTATAGCGTCCGAGCCCGAGAGCACAAGATCCATAACCACGAATTTTGGATTGTTTGTATAGATTGAACTGATGATTTTTGCGGGGTCCTTTTCGCAGGACGTAATCGAAAGGGGAGAGTTTTGCAGAATCGCTTCGCAGTTTGTAATAAAGGCGCTGTCGTCCTCAACCAATAATACCTTTTCTTTCATAGCCGTTGACATTGTGTTTCCTCCTGAATTGTGTGTTTGGTGTTAAAATATTAACACATCAAAAGTCGCATTACAAGAGGATTTTGCCCGATTGTTTCCCAAGCTTTTTTGTCGAAAAACCGAGCTTTTTAAATAATAAAAGTACGTCGTGTAGTAATGTGAAACCATTTATGGTAAATAGGTAAAAAGCAGATTATCGACAAAACACAATTTCTTGCAAAATCACGAATGGGGTCGAGATATAAAAATCCAACTCAAAAAACAACCGCAGATGTCAAAACGGGATAAAAAACCGCACCTTTGAACAGATGCGGCTTTGTTTTAATATTTTTTGCGAAGTATGAAAAACGATACCCAATAAAGAACGAGCATCAGCCATAACGCAACACTTGACGCAGTTGATAAAAGCTCCTGTCCCGCGACCCTGAAAGCAATGATGGCAACAGCGGAAATTAGGATAAAAAGGTATCCCGCCCAAGCCCATGCTTTGTTTCGAATAAAACGGTTTCGCTCGTCAGAAATTTCGGTTTCAACCTTTTCCCGATAATCTTCGTTTTTGTTGAATCTGTAGAGCCTTATCAAACGCAAAACGCTGACAAACAAAAGCCCCGAGCCCATACCGCTCCAGAATTCGTCAACGACGCCGGCAATTCCAAGCCCCAACAGCACAAGGCCTATAACAAGATATAAAACGTATATTATAAGATTTCTGGTTCTCATAAATCAAACTCCCTCCTCAAAGATAAAAACCTCTTCAATTGCCATGTCAAAATATTTTGCAATTTTATAGGCAAGTAAAATCGACGGATTGTAGCGCCCGTTTTCAAGTGAACTAATCGTCTGCCGCGACACTCCCATCGCCTTCGCGAAATCCTCTTGAACTACGCCGCGAGCCTTTCTGATTTCTTCTATTCTGTTCTTCAAAATATCACTCCTAACTATGTAAAGCAAACTTTACAATATGATAATACCACATCAAAACCGAAATGTCAAGCGAACTTTACGTATTTTTCAAAAAAGGAAGCAGGGGATTTCCCCCTGCTAAAAGTTTTTTCCTGCCGTTTCAAACATATTCTCTGCAAAAATTCCGTACCCTTTCGTCGGGTCGTTGATGAAAACGTGCGTCACTGCACCGACAAGCTGTCCGTCCTGAATTATCGGGCTGCCGCTCATACCCTGAACGATACCGCCCGTTCTTTTAATAAGGTTTTCGTCGGTCACACGGATGATCATATTTTTCGTGGGGTTGTTAGCTGCAAGTGAAATCTTTTCGATGGAGATTTCAAAGCGTTCCACCACGTTTTTGTCAAGTGTGGTCAGAATATACGCCTTGCCCTCCTTTATCTCCTGCTTAAGCGCGAGCTTCATCGGAGATGAGGACACAGGGCTTTTTTCGGATACCGCAAAAACTCCTGCGCTGGTGTTTGCATACAGCTTTCCAAAAGGAACCCTCGTTGCAAATGCTCCCACAAGCTCGCCGGGAGTTCCGCTTTTGCCCTTGGTAATACCGAGGATGCTCACGTTAACAAGCTCACCCGACGATAACGGCAGAAGCTCGCCCGTGTCTACGTCGCAGATTGCGTGCCCCAATCCTGCAAAAACCTTTGTTGACGGGTCGTAGAAGGTTGCCGTTCCAATGCCTGCCGAGCTGTCGCGAACCCAGATACCTGCCTTGTAGACAGAATCGGAGTCAGCTTTGACGGGAGTTACGGTAACGTTGAGCTTTTGCTCGTTTCGCTGTACCAGAAGTAAGATAGGCTTTCCGTTCGAGGCGGAAATTATCGAGGAAACGTGCTCGTTGGATTTGACCTCTTCGCCGTTTGCTTCAAGAATAATGTCGCCAACCCTCAACCCGCCTTCGACCGCAGGGCGCATTGACCTTCCGCCGCTTTCAACGTCGGTAAGCGACACCACCATAACCCCCTTGGTGAACATCTTTATTCCAAACGGGGTACCGCAGGGAATAAGGGTAGGCCTGTCAACGACGTTCACCGAAACCTCTTTAATCGGCATAACGCCAAAAAGCTTGAGTGATACGTTATAGGAAAGCTCCGAGCTGCGACTTTCGCCTGCCGCTATGTCGTCGCCGTAGAGCCGTACACTCGTTATGATGTCGTTCTGAAGAGAAAACTCCTGCCCGCGTGTCACAAGAAAGCTTTCGGGCAGAGAAAGGTTGTAGCCGAAAACGGCAGTAAAGCAAACCGCCGAAACAACTAAAGCCACAGCTGTCAATTTTTTGAAAAAAACAGATACTCTATTCATAAAAAGCTCCTTGTAAAAAAGTTGTGTCTGTATTATTTTGCGAATCGATACAACAAATATTAAAGGCAAAACTACCGCACCAAATTACAAGCAAGTTCCTTGAATTGAACGACAAAACCTTAATATGTACAACCCTTTTTCCAAAACAGAAAAACAACGCAAAAAGCGGAAAACAACAGGAGTGTCTATTGACAATATCTGTAAAAAACCGTATAATATTCGTTAGTTTGCTAACTAATTTTTTAAAAAAGGGAGCGAAGACTTGAAAAGCTGTTCAAAGGACAAACCGATAACGGTAATGATGATGGATATAGTAAAGATGATGCACGATAGAATGAGGTCGCACGGTGAAAGTCTGGGACTGCAGAGAGGCTTTCACCGAATAATATTCGAGCTTTCAAAAAACGGCCCGAAAACGCAAAACGAGCTTGCCGACGTCACTCGTCTGAGCTCACCGACCGTCAGCGTTGCTTTGCAGAATATGGAAAGAGCAGGGCTCGTTGAGAGGGTACAGGACGAGAACGATTTGAGGAAGATAAACGTTGTTCTGACCGAAAAGGGCTTCGAGATGCATCGTAAGATAGGCGAGAAGATAAAGGAAAACGACCGCCTGTTTTTCGAAGGCCTTTCAAAAGAGGAGATTGACACTCTGCAAAACATCATAACAAGAATATACCAAAACTTTGCAAACGAGGAGAGCGGGAAATGAAGGTAAAATTGACGAGATATCTAAAGCCATACTGGCTGTTGGCGCTACTCTCTCCGCTTGTAATGGCAGGAGAGGTGCTCTGTGACCTCAAGCTTCCCGATTTGATGTCAACGATAGTCGATGACGGCGTTTTGCAGAAAGATATGTCGGTAATCCTCACCACCGGAGCAATTATGCTTCTTGTTGCGGTTATCGGTGCTTGCGCAGGAATGCTGTCGTCGGTTTTTGCAGGTATAGCGTCGCAGAGCTTCGGAATGGATTTGAGAAACGACGTCTTCAAAAAGGTTATGAGCCTTTCTCTCGAGCAGACCGACAAATTCACAACAGGCTCGCTCGTAACCCGCCTCACAAACGACGTCACAACGGTTCAAAACGCGGTTCAGATGATTCTGCGAATGGTAATCCGCGCCCCTGTTTTCTTTGTGGGCGGTACGATAATGGCGCTGTCGCTTAATGTGAATTTTGGAATAGTAATTCTCTGCGGCTTGCCTTTTCAGATTTTACTTATTACCTTTACTTTAAAGAAAGCCGCACCGCTCTTCAAAAAGGTACAGGAAAAAATCGATAAAATAAACTCCGTAGTTCAAGAAAACGTCACGGGTGCCAGAATGGTAAAGGCATACGTCCGCGAGGATTACGAAGAAAAACGCTTTGGAAACGCACACGACGAGCTTGTTGAAACAAACCTCAAGGTGCACTACGTAATGGCAAAAATGATGCCGATAATGATGATAATAATGAATGCTGTCGTCATTGCGGTAATCTACGTCGGCGGTCTTGAGGCGAGCGTCGGCAATATGTTCCCCGGCGATATAATGGCAGGAATCACCTACGTCACACAGATTCTGATGTCCATTATGATGGTCAGTATGATTTTCCAAAGCCTTTCAAGAGCAAAGGCCTCTGCCGATAGAATTGTCGAAGTTCTCGAAACCGAGCCTGCGGTTCTGTCGGGCAGACTGCTTGGTAATAAATCGGGCGACGTAACCTTCGAAAAGGTAAGCTTCAGCTATCCTAATTCCTCGGGAATCCCCGTGTTGAAGGACGTAAGCTTCGAGATAAAATCGGGCGAAACCGTAGCGATAATCGGCGCAACGGGCTCGGGAAAAACCTCGCTTGTCAACCTGAACACAAGATTTTATGACGTTACCGACGGCAGAGTACTTGTAAACGGCACAGACGTCAGGGAATACGACCTTACCGCCCTTCGCCAAAGGATAGCCTTCGTGCTTCAGAAGAGCGAAACCTTCTCGGGTACGATAGCGGACAATATCCGCTGGGGAAATCCCGACGCTACAATCGAAGAGGTGCAGGCTGCAGCCAGAATTGCGCAGGCAGACGAGTACATACAAGGCTTTGAAAACGGATATGATACAGTAATAGGGGAGAAGGGCGCTTCGCTTTCGGGCGGACAGAAACAGCGGCTTTCGATAGCAAGAGCTATAGTCAAGAAGCCCGAAATTCTGATTTTTGACGACAGCACCTCTGCTCTCGACTTCAGCACCGAAGCCAAGCTTCACAAAGCCCTCCGCGAGTACCTTGACGATACTACAATCATTATGATTGCCCAAAGAGTTGCAAGTATAATGGGCGCGGACAGAATAATCGTTCTGGATAATAATACCGTTTCTGCAATCGGCACACATAAAGAGCTTTTGGAAACAAGCCCCGTTTATCAGGATATCTATAATTCACAGATGAAGGGAGGCGAGGTGAATGGCTGAGCAGAAAAACAATAACCCACCCGTAGTCAATATGCGAGGCGGCGGACGAGGCGGCCCTCACGGCCCGATGGTGCGCGAAAAGCCAAAGGACCTGAAAAAAACCGTCGGCAGATTGATGAAGTATATCGCCTCTGGTAAATATCTGTTCTTTGCTCTCATTGCGATAATAGTAGTTATCACAGCACTTTCCCTGACCGCCCCCAAACTGCAGGGCTACGCGATAGATACTATACAGTATAACGAAATTACAGGAAAAATCAGCGTCGATATGCCAAATCTTATAAGGTATCTGGCACTCTTGCTTTCAACGTACCTTGCTTCTGCGGGCTTTACCTATATGCAGAGTATACTCGCTGCGCGCCTTTCGCTGAAAACCGTGCAGAAGCTCCGCAAGGACCTTTTCCACAGCATCGAGCACCTGCCGATAAGATATATAGATAACCACCGTCACGGTGATATAATGAGCCGAATGACAAACGATGCGGAAAATATTGCAAACACCGTTTCGCAATCGGTAGCGTCGCTGTTTTCGGGAATAATAACCCTTGTCGGAACACTCGTAATAATGCTCACGATGAGTCCGCTCCTCACCGTTATAAGTCTTACCACGGTTCCCCTGACTATGCTGATGTCGCTGAAGATGGCAGGATTTATGAGAAAATTCTTCCTGAAACAGCAATCCACCCTCGGTGAACTCAACGGCAATATCGAAGAGATGATAACGGGCTATAAAACCGTCGTAGCCTACGGCAAGGAAAAGGACGCAGTCGAGAACTTCAACGGCCTTAGCGCAACACTAAAAAAGGTCGGCATCAAGGCACAGGTCGTCGGCGGATTGATGGGTCCGTTGATGAACGTCATCGGAAACCTCGGCTATCTCATAGTTGCCGCAGCAGGCGGATGGCTCGCGCTTGAGGACGTCATTACCGTCGGTATGATACAAACCTTCCTTCTATATATAAAGCAGTTCAACCGCCCGATAAACGAAATTGCAAACCAATACGCAGGTATAATGACCGCTATCGCAGGCGCGGAGCGAGTCTTTGCAATAATGGACGAAAAGCCCGAGGATATGGGCGGAAACATACCTCTTGACGACGTAAAGGGCGACATTTCCTTTGAGGATATCCACTTTGCTTATAATCCCACCGAACCCGTACTGAAGGGACTGAACCTCAACGTAAAGGCAGGACAAAAGGTCGCAATAGTCGGTGCAACAGGCTCGGGAAAAACCACCATAGTAAACCTTTTGACACGCTTCTACGATTGCGACAGCGGAAGTATAAGGATAGACGGCAAGGATATCACACAGGTGCCAAAGGATGAGCTAAGACGTAATATAGCCATCGTTTTGCAGGATACCGTTCTCCTCACCGATACCATCGCCACCAACATCCGCTACGGCAGACTTGATGCTACCGATGAAGAGGTGAGAAAAGCGGCACACACCGCAAACGCCGACGTCTTTATTGATAAGATGAAGGACGGCTATGATACCGTGCTGAAGAGCTCGGGCGCATCGCTTTCGGGCGGTCAAAGACAGCTCATAACCATCGCGAGAGCAGTACTTGCCGACCCCAAAATACTTATTCTCGACGAAGC
>JAZSEP010000065.1:0-15087 GCA_045531755.1 Oscillospiraceae bacterium
CAAGGTTCTTATTTATCTTGCCTGAAAGCACCATCTGTACTATTTCGGCAGTTTCTCTGTCGGTAACTCTGAGTCCGTCGACAAACTCGGTTTTCTTGCCGTTTTTGCTGAGCGCTTCTGTGATTTCGGGGCCGCCGCCGTGTATCAAAACAACCTTAACGCCAACGAGAGAAAGGAGAATTACGTCCTCCATAACCTGTTGTTTGAGTTCTTCGTTTATCATCGCGTTTCCACCGTATTTGATAACAACGATTTTGCCGTAGTATTTCTGAATGTGCGGAAGTGCTTGTGTGAGTACCTCTGCGCGCTGCATGTTTGAAAATTCGGTGTTCATTTTGTCCTCCAATCAACTGCGGTAGTCGCCGTTTATCTTGACGTAGTCATACGTGAGGTCGCATCCCCACGCAACAGAATCGTATTCTCCGTCGTTGAGGTTAACGAGTATCTCAATCTCATTTTCAAGCAAAATTTCTTTTGCTATTTCTTCGGAAAACTCTATTCCGCTGCCGTTTTTACACACGTCGATGGTTCCTTTTATCGAACTGAAGGCAACGTCAATCTTGTTTACGTCCACGTTCTGTCCGCTGTAACCGATGGCGCAGAGAACTCGTCCCCAGTTTGCATCGGAGCCGAACATTGCCGCTTTTGTTAGAGAAGAACAGATTACGGATTTTGCAACAGCCTTTGCACAGCAGTCACTCTTTGCTCCGCTCACCTTACATTCAATGAGCTTTGTAGCGCCCTCTCCGTCTGCTGCAATGTGACGGCAGAGGTATACGTTTACCGTGTTGAGAGCTTTCATAAACTCTGCAAAGTTTTCGTCCTCTTCGCAAATCTCTTTGTTACCTGCCATACCGTTTGCAAGGACGGTAACCATATCGTTTGTGGAGGTATCGCCGTCTACGCTCAGCATATTGAAGGTGCTTTGTATATCTGTGGAAAGCGCCTTTTGAAGCATTTGAGAAGAGATTGCACAGTCGGTGGTGATGAAAACGAGCATCGTTGCCATATTGGGATGTATCATTCCCGAGCCCTTTGCTATTCCGCCTATATGACATTCCTTGCCGTCAATCTCGAAGGATACCGCCACCTGCTTCATCTGTGTATCGGTGGTCATAATTCCTTCTGCCGCCGCCTCGCTGTTATTTTCTGCAAGGCCGTCTACAAGTGTGGGGATTCCCGTTGCAAAGGGTTCTATTTCCATCGGAAGTCCTATTACGCCCGTTGAAGCAATTACTATATCCTCGGGGGCGAGTCCCAACGCATCTGCAGCAAGCTCGCTGACTTTATTAGCTATATCTATGCCGTCGGCGTTACAGGTATTGGCGTTTCCGCTGTTACAGATAACCGCCTGTGCTTTACCGTCCTTGAGGTGTTCTTTGGTCACCGTGATGGGAGCGCCTTTTACAAGATTTGTGGTATAAACAGCCGCCGCATTTGCAGGCACCGTTGAATATATCATAGAAAGGTCTCTTTTAGTTTTGTTTTTACGTATTCCGCAATGAATTCCGTTAGCAAGAAATCCCTTTGCGGCACATACACCGCCGTTTATAAAGTTCATAGTCTTCTCCTATATTTCAAGATTTTTTGTTGCAGGTTGTGAAAGCACAAGGTTCATACATTCTACCGCAGCACCCGAAGCGCCTTTGCCAAGATTGTCAAATCTCGCAACAAGCAAAATTCTCTCCTCGTTACCGAAAACAGAAATCTGCATGGTGTCGTTACCCGACAGAATATTGGCAGAAACAAATCCGTTTTCACTTTGCTCCGTGTATTTCACCATCGGTCCTTGGTATTTTTCCTTATATACATTTTTTATGTCTTCAATTGTTTTGCCGTCTTTGAGCTGTGAAGCAAACAGAGGCACGGTAACCTCCATTCCGCTGTAGAAATCGCCTACTATCGGACAAAATACAGGTGCGGTTTCAAGTCCCGTTATTGCAGTCATCTCGGGAAGGTGCTTATGGGTTTGTCCGAGCGCATACTGTCTTGGCGCGTCGAGGAGGTTGTCCCTTTTACCATCCTCATATTCGGCTATCATTTTGTTTCCGCCGCCGCTGTAACCTGTCAGCGAAAAGCAGGTGAGCTGTGTATCGGATGAAATCAAGCCACTTTCAACAAGCGGAAAAACCAAAGCAACAAATCCGCTTGCGTGGCAACCCGGAACAGCTATGCGCTTTGAGTTTTTTATCTTTTCCTCAAAGTCCTTTGAAAGCTCAGGAAAGCCATACGCCCAATCAGGCAGGGTGCGATGTGCGGTTGAGGCGTCGATTATTGTCGTATTGGGATTATCGACGAGCGAAACCGCTTCTCTTGCCGCATCATCGGGCAGGCACAAAAAAGCAACGTCAGCACTATTGAGCGCCTGTCTGCGCGACTCCTTGTCTTTTCTGAGTTCTTCGGGAAGTGTTATGAGTTCTATATCATCTCTCCCCGAAAGTCTTTCATATATCCTAAGGCCTGTTGTTCCCGCCTTACCGTCAATGAACACCTTTTTCATATTTTAACCTCTGTGTACACTTGTCTTATTTTAATATGTATAAATATTAGCATACCGTGAATAAATATTCAATAGTTAGAAGCGATTTTATCACAAATTCATTAAAAAGGCTGAAAACAGCGGACTATAATGTGAATTTTTGTGCAAAACATAAACTCTCTTATAAAGCACGATATGACTGCGGAGTTTTCCCGCAGTCATATTTGTTTTTATTCACCTTTTTGGTTTGGGAGATTTTTTTATTGGCGCTTCATACATTGGCAAAACATCCTCGTACATTGCCTTGAAAAGCCTTGTTACCGCCTTATCCTTATGGTATCTTCCAAAATACCAGCATTTAAAGTTTACAAGCTTATAGATTTCCTCAAAGTACAAGTTGAGCCCGTTATTGTTGGCTTCGCCGATATACGTTTTTGCGCTGACAGGGGCGTCGTAGCTGACTATATAATCCACGGTGTTGTCAACTTCGGCAAGGTTTTTTATTCCGTTCTCGGTTTCCTCTGTGGTAGGAAGAGAGCCTGCGTCACTACTCATAATATCACTTATTATATTATAGCTCTCGCTGAGCCCTGAGCCGAAGGCGAAAATCTTTTTATTCTCTATTGTATATACGTTTCCGCGAAGAAGCATATACACTCTGTCATTTACACGTCTTGCCTTTGCTCCGCCGAAATCGCACAACTCGAATTTTTCGAGAAGCTCGACCTTATCGTGTGCTCCATCGACAAAGAGTATGTTATATTTCCTTTTGGAAAGCCATTTTAACGCCTTTTCTTCCCTTTTATCCTCATCGTAGATAAAGCCGAAATCTCCGCAAATTATAAGCGTATCGTCTTTTTTAAGACGCTTTATTTTTTTCTGTTTGAAACGATTCAGCTCACCGTGAAGGTCACCCGTAACGTAAATCATCCGTCATTCCTCTTTTTTCTTATACATCTGTTTATGCATATTCCGCAAACGGCACCTCTGCCGATGTGTTGAAAATTTTTCTTCATATACTCGCTGCAGGCACGCGGGTCAAACATCTCTTCCCGCTTGATACCCTCATACCACTTGACGCCTTTAATAGCCATCGCAGGACAGCTTTTGACGCAAAGGTCGCAGTCGATACAAACATCCGTAGGCGGTTGCTTTTCACAGCCGAAATCACAGTCGGTAAACAGCGTTCCAAGTCTTACCGCGGCTCCGTATTCCTTGTGTATAAACAATGAGTTTTTGCCTATTCCGCCAAGTCCGCAGCTGACCGCCGCTTTTTTGTGGGAATATCTGCCCTCGTAGTTGTTTCCGTCCTTATTTATGCTTTGGGACGCGGCGACAGGGATGTATCTATAGCCGTTTTTCTGCAGCAGAAGTCCTATTTCGAGAACAGCACGGTCTATAAAGGCGTTGACGGTGCGATAGTGGTGAAAATAGCTGTGGGTCGGCTCGAGGTCGATTTCGTCGATAACCGCTTCGGAAAGGCGGACGACTATAGAAACTGCATTTTTAAGTCCGCCCACTCCATCTTCTACACGGCAAAAGCCCACGTCGCTCACGCCAAGCTTTTCTGCGGTATTTTTAATTTCCTGCATCATATCCATACTTTAATACTCTTTGATTGTCTTTACAATTGCGTCAACAATTGCCTGCGCTTCCTTTTCTATAGTTTCGGGTTTGACGAGGTCTGAATATTCTGTGGGGTTTGGAACAAAGCCTATCTCAATCAAAACGGACGGGGCGTAATAGAGTCTTGTGACGCGATAATCGGCATATATAGCACCTTTTCCGCGCACAGTTCTGCCCGTGTACTCGTGGAGATAATCTACGAGGTTTTGCGCAAAGGCTTTTGAATTTATCTCAGAATGGTAAAACACCTCAACACCGTTTGGCTTCGCCATATCAACGTTAACGTTAACGCTGTTGTGGTGTACCGAGAGGAATAGATCGGGCTTTATTGCATCGGAGAATCCAAGTCTTCCCTCAAAGTCCACCTTTATATCGGTGGTTCTCGTGGTATAGACGGTGGCGCCAAGCTCTTTAAGCTTGTTGACGACTTTTTCGGAAATCGCCATATTCAGATCCTTTTCCGTGGGACCTGACATTCCTGCTGTTCCCCATGCGCCTGTGTCGGCATCGCCGTGTCCGGGGTCAACCATTATAGTTATTCCCTCGAGCTTCTTGCCGTCTGTATTGAGCTTTGGCGGATGCTTTAAGGTTATATTAGTCTGGTTGCCGTCATAGCTTACGTGGTATCCCCAGAGTGCTTTAGCCTCACTCTGTTCAAAGGTATACACCACGCAGTCTTCCTTCTGGGTCTTTGTGCAGGAAGAAAGCAGTTCGCTCCTTGACACGTCTATATCGGGGGCTGAGGTTACGTTATATATCGTAACAACAAGCTTTTCTTCCGTCATTGTGGCTGTGAAAGCCGAGCGCTTTGAGGTATCCAAAACGAGCTTTTCATATCCGTCATAGAGCTTTAGCGTTGTATCTGAAATCTTGTTCGAAAGGTCGTTTTTACCAGTCACGGGGTCGACGCTTGATTTGGGGATATATCCGCCCATCGGCAACGTAAAAAAGTTGCCCGAGCTTCCCGTGACGTATTCGACGGTGCCCGTATACAGATATCCCGTCACGTCGCTGTTGGAATCAGCTTTTTTGTAGACCGTTCCGAGTCCGAGCGGTTCTATTACCTTTACTGCGGCTTTTGCATTTTCTCCAACGTAAAAAAGCTTTGCCGACGAGGTGTATTCCTTGGTGTTTCCGTTATAAATCAGGGTATATTTCACCGTGCCGATGTCCACGACCTCATCGTCGGGAGAATCGTTTTCGGCAGTTATCTTTGCAGAAAACTTGACGGGCATTCCGCCCTCTGCCTCGGCAGTCTGTTTAAGCTGTATCTTCTCTCCGAAAACCTCGGCGGTTACCTTCGCGCCCGAAGGTCCCGTACAGCTTATCGTAACCTCTTTTCCTGCATAAACGAAATCGTCATAGGTGGGAAATCGGCTGCTGAGAGCGTTTGTTTTTGTAGTCTGTGAGGGTGCTTCCCTTGTTACAGTTACCGTAACGGATTTTTCGCCCTGTGTGAAGGTGAAGGTGTTTTTGCCTACCTCGAGTTCTACAAAGGCACCAAACACTCCTGCCTCTCCCACGCTGTCCAGCTCTTTGCCGTTCATATAAACGGGTTCATCGGGATCGCAGATGCCTGTTATGAAGTAGGTGCTGTAGGAGACCGTCGCAGATTTGCCGGGACGGGTGGTTTTAAACCCGCTCTCGACTTTAATATTTGCGGACATATCAAAGACGGTGTCGAGGTTATAAAGCGGTGCGATAACCGACATTATCTCGTTTTCCCCGTCGCTGAGAGAATTATAGCTATAAAGTATGTGTCCGTCAAACTCTAAATTTCGGTTTATCTGCAGTTGGTTTACAATTTCATATTTCTTTTCAAAGGTCTCACCTACAAAATCGGGCATATTAAGCGTATATATCTCTACGCTATTTGGAAGATTTTCTTCCCACCACTCTGCGATAACGCGGTAGCTCATATCGTCGTTTGCTATGGCGTATTCCATCTTTGGCGCAATGAAATCAAGGTCGACGTTTTCGAGCCAAGAAAGTGTGTCGGCAAAGTTGTCGTAATAGGATTCCTCGCCATAGGTTTTTGTTCCCTTGGAGTCTGAGGTCTTTGATGCCCATACAGCTTGTGCCGTCGTACCAAATCTGATATTCTCATCGCCTTTTTTTGCCGCCTTTGCCATACCGTCAAGCAGAGATTCAACAGCGCTTCGGCGGTAGTCGTCGGCAGAATCCACCTCGGATGTCAGCCACGCGTCATCGGGATCAGCGGTCATATACCAAAATCCGTCTGCCATTATTCCGTCAACGTTATAGTTCTCTGAAAGCTCCTCTATGTACGAGGTTATCATCTTCTGCACCTGCGGTGCTCCGATATTCCAGTAGCTTTCATCAATTATCCACGGAGAAAATCTTTCGACAGGGTCAAGCTCGGTCGGCTCATAGCCTTCTATCTGCGTTTTTCCGATATCCGCAACTACGTAGACGGAAACGGAATTCTTGTGCGCGGTATCGAGAAAGTACTGCAACAAATCAAAATCCTCAACACCCGAAAGCACTGTGGCGACGTTTGGGAGATATTTAGACTCGTAGATAGCTCCTGCAGAGGTAACGCCCTTTAAAAATATCGCAGAAAAGCCGTTGTCCTTTGCAAACTCCACGACCTCTTGAACGGCATATTTGAGGGTACTTTTGCTATTGTCCTCAACCATAATCATAGAATCCGCATCGAACATATCGTAGTACAGCGCCCTGAACTCCTTCTGTGCCTGCTTTGCAGACGTTGGAGCGGCACCTGCAGTCATTATGATCAAAGCTGTCAGAACAATTGCAAAAACCTTTTTCATCAAATTCCTCTCTTTCAAAAATCGCGAAAATATTACATAAATATATTATAGCAGATTTAGTGTTGTAATTCTACATTTTTGTGCATTTTTCGCCGTCTTTTTTGAAGATTTTTTTAAACCACGCAACGTCATCCCTCGACAGTCCGCGAACAAGTGCGAGAATAAGCAGATAGACCGCCAACTGCAGAGCTATTGCGACGACTAAAAGCACGGTGTTTTGCACGGGCACAACGGCACACACAATGCACGAAACCACCGCCGCTATTATAGGTTTTATAAAGCAGTTTGCAACGTTTATTTTGAATTTGGTTATCTTCACAAGTCTGCCAAAGCTGAGTATGAAATTCAGTATCTCGCTTGTGCAGATTATTATGACGTATCCTGCAATTCCTGTGATTGGAAGCAAAAATGTTACAAGCACGAGGCTCACGGCGGCATCTATTATATTGTATTTCATTGAGCTCAGCTGTTCGTTGAGTCCCTTTAAAATACAGTCAACACAGTTGTCAACGTACATTATAGGCACTATCGGCGCCATCAGCTTTATGTAGACTACGGTGTTCGGGTCCTCGCTCATCGACCTGCTTATCGGCTCGGCAAAATTATACAGCACCGCCGCAACACAGATTGAAAACATCAGATTTATCGTAAGCATTCTGCCTATTATATAGTATATACTTCTATTCCCGATAACCCTGCCGTCGCGTGCGCGGTATTCGGCAAGCTCGGGAATGATGAGTCCCGAAAAGGAAGATATAAATGCAGACGGAAAGAGAAGTATCGGAAGGACAACTCCGTGCATCATGCCGAAAAAAGAAACCGACGCAGACTGTGACAGACCCGACCTCTGCAGTCTAAGAGGCACTAAAAGATTTTTGAGAGTCAAAAGCCCTGAGCGCAGATAGGAGCTGAGGGCAATGGGAAGTGCTATTGTAAGCATCTTTTTTGTGAGCCCGACAGATGCCTTCTTTTCCTTTTTGTATCTCCTGTTGTCCATTCTATAGATAATCAGTGAGCTGATAAAGCTCATTATCTCCGCCAGAACTCCGGAAACGCCTATAGCAAGGCAGATGTGCATCATATTCGACTCGCGTACTAACGACAAGGCGATAATAGTTATCACTATGCGCAAAAGCTGTTCAAATATCTGTACGGCGGAATTCTTAACAACCCGACGGACAGCGGTGAAGTATCCGCCGAAAACCGACGCTACCGACAAAAACGGCAGTCCCAACGCCATTGCCTGCATCGGTATGACGGTATCGGCATTTGAAAGCACCTTTTCGCCTATAGGCTTTGCGAGAAAAAACAACCCGACACCTGCGACAAGTGAAAAGACAAGCGCGTAGGCGACACATTTTTTCACAGATTTTATAACTCCGCCAAGGTGAGAGCTTCCCATCTCCTCGGAAACAAGGCGTGTGGTGGCAAAGCTTATTCCTGAGGTTGCAAGTGTTGTTGCAAAGGAATATACCGACATTATAAGCTGATACGTTCCCATTGCCTCCGAGCCTATGCGATTTGAGATATAGACCGAAAACCAAACGCCTATAGAACTCATAACAAGTGAGGTGGCTGTCATTATTATTCCGTTTACAAAAAATCTTCTGAGTCTTGTCATTTCAAACCCCCGTTTTTTATTTATAAAATTCTATGAAAAATGGGGCTGAAAAATGATGAAATCTATTGACAAGGTTTTGCTTTTGTGGTATATTATTTTGAAAGAAATCTTTAAGGACGATACAGAGATATCGGCAAGATTGATATATTCGGTTACAGCACGGGTGTGCTGTATTGTTTTGTGTATCTGTCTTGCCATACGTGCAAGACTTTTTTACTATAGAAAGGGAGCTTACAATGGCAGAGCTTATCAAAGCACAAGTTTATAAAACCGCTTGTAATCCCGCTTTTGTCGGTGCCGTTTCGGAATTTTTGTCCCTTGACGAGAATCGTTGCTTCAACTCACCTGAATATTTTGTTTTTCCCGGATTTTGCGATGTGCATGTGCATTTTCGTGAGCCGGGATTTATTTATAAGGAAACCACAAAAACAGGCAGTCTTGCGGCGGCGAGAGGCGGATATACTGCAGTGTGCACTATGCCAAACCTAAACCCTGTTCCCGACTGCCCCGAAAGCCTGAAGCTGCAGCTTGACAGCATTCGCGAAAACGCGGTTATAAACGTGTATCCGTACGGAGCGATAACCGTAGGTCAAAAAGGCGAGAAGCTTTCAAAAATGGATGCGATTGCAAAGGACGTTATTGCATTCTCAGACGACGGCAGAGGCGTGCAAAGCGACGAGATGATGCGTGAAGCAATGCTCAAAGCAAAGTCGCTTGGCAAGATGATTGTTGCTCATTGCGAGGTGAACTCGCTGTTAAAGGGCGGTTACATTCACGACGGCGTCTATGCGAAAGAACACGGGCACAGAGGAATCTGCTCGGAAAGCGAGTTTCTGCAGATAGCGCGGGATATTGAGCTTGTAAAAGAAACAGGTGTATCCTACCACGTTTGCCACATCTCAACAAAAGAGAGTGTTGACATCATACGAAAGGCAAAAGCCGAGGGCGTTGACATAACCTGTGAAACAGGACCGCACTATCTTGTGCTTGACGACAGCGACCTGAAGGAAGACGGAAGGTTCAAGATGAATCCGCCGCTGAGAAGCGCTGAAGACCGTCTTGCGCTTATTGAGGGCATAAAAGACGGCACAATAGATATGATAGCGACCGACCACGCGCCGCACTCGAAGGAAGAAAAGTCGAGAGGACTTGAAAACAGCGCTTTCGGTGTAGTTGGTTTGGAAACCGCATTTTCCGTTATGTACACACACCTTGTAAAAACGGGTGTTATAACGCTTGATAAGCTGATAGAGCTTATGGTGGACAATCCGAGAAAGCGCTTTAATATACCGCTTTCAACCGATTTCTCGATATGGAAGCTCGACGAGGAATTCACCGTTGACCCCAACGAATTTCTGTCGATGGGAAAAGCTACCCCGTTTGAAAACCACAGACTGTTCGGAAAATGTGTGAGGACCGTCTGTGACTCAAGGATCGTATTTTAAAAGCAAACCGCTCATTTAAGGAGGAAATATAAAATGCCGAAAAGAAAAGATATCAAAAAAATACTCATCATTGGCTCGGGCCCTATCGTTATCGGTCAGGCTGCGGAATTTGACTATGCAGGAACGCAGGCGTGTCTTGCGCTGAAGGAAGAGGGATATGAGGTTATCCTCTGCAACTCCAACCCTGCTACGATTATGACCGACACCACCATTGCCGATAAGGTTTATATGGAGCCTTTGACACTTGAATATATTGCAAAAATCCTCCGTTACGAGCGTCCTGATGCAATTCTTCCCGGTATCGGCGGTCAGACAGGACTCAACCTCGCTATGCAGCTTGAAAAGAAGGGTATTCTGCGCGAATGCCACACAGAGCTTTTGGGAACAAGCAGCGAGAGTATTGAAAGAGCCGAGGACAGAGAGCTGTTTAAGGAGCTTTGCGAGTCCATCGGCGAGCCTGTTATCCCCTCGGAGATAACCTACAACCTCGAAGAAGCAAAAGAAGCTGCAAAAAGAATCGGTTACCCCGTTGTTCTTCGTCCTGCGTTCACGCTCGGCGGCACAGGCGGCGGCTTTGCATACAACGAGGAGGAGCTTGTAGAGATAGGTACAAACGGATTTAAGCTCTCCCCCGTTCACCAGGTTCTCATCGAAAAGAGTGTTAAGGGCTATAAGGAAATTGAATTTGAGGTTATGCGTGACTCCAACGACCACGCCATCACCATCTGCGGTATGGAGAACATCGACCCCGTTGGTGTTCACACAGGCGACTCGCTGGTCGTTGCGCCCATTATGACCCTCTCAAAAGAGGACGAAAAGATGCTCAACGATTCGGCAATTAAGATAATCAGAGAGCTCAAGATTGAGGGTGGCTGTAACGTTCAGTTTGCGCTCAATCCCACCACAAGCGAATACTATCTCATTGAAGTAAACCCCAGAGTTTCCCGTTCCTCTGCACTTGCTTCCAAGGCGTCGGGCTACCCGATAGCAAGAGTAACCGCAAAGATTGCTGTTGGAATGGCGCTCGAGGACATCAAGATTGCAAACACAAATGCGGCGTTTGAGCCTCGTCTTGACTACGTCATTGCAAAGCTTCCCCGTTTCCCGTTTGATAAATTCACAACCGCTTCCAACACCCTCGGCACACAGATGAAGGCTACCGGTGAGGTAATGGGCATCGGTTCTACTCTCGAGGAGTGTCTTCTCAAGGGTATCCGCTCGCTCGAGGTTGGCGTAAACCACATCTATCATCAGAAGTTTGACAATATGTCAGACAGCGACCTTCGCGAATACATCAGCGAATTCAGAGATGACAACATCTTTGCCATTGCAGAGCTTATATACAGAGGCGCAACCGTTGAAGAAATTCATGAGATAACAAAGATAACCGCTTTCTTCCTCGAAGCTATCAAGCGCATCATTGATATGGAAGAAACCTTAAAGGCTCATCCGTTTGAGCTTGCAACCCTCACGGATGCGAAGAAGATGGGCTTCTCGGACAAATACGTTGCAAGAATGTGGAAATGCACAGAGCTTGACGTTTTTGATTTCAGAAAGAAGAACAACCTCTTCCCCGTATTCCGCATGGTTGACACCTGCCATACAAACGCTTATATCCCCTATTTCTATTCTTCATATCACGGCAAAAATGAGTCTGCTCTCACCGACAAGAAGAAGATAATCGTTCTCGGTGCAGGTCCTATCCGCATCGGTCAGGGCGTTGAGTTTGACTATTCAACCGTTCACGCCGTAACAACCATTAAAAACTCCGGATACGAAGCAATCATCATTAACAACAACCCCGAAACCGTTTCTACAGACTATACAACTGCAGACAAGCTCTATTTCGAGCCCCTCACGGCAGAAGACGTTATGAACATCATCGAGTTTGAAAAGCCTGAGGGCGTTATCGCTTCT
The DNA here is from genome assembly GCA_045531755.1 of Oscillospiraceae bacterium. Lineage (GTDB taxonomy): Bacteria > Bacillota > Clostridia > Oscillospirales > Ruminococcaceae > UBA11540. The sequence goes on from JAZSEP010000065.1 coordinate 11,884, forward strand.
CTCGGCGGTCAGACTGCAATCAACCTCGCCGAGCCTCTCCACGCAAGAGGAGTAAAGATCATCGGTACCGATTGCGAAGCTATCGACAAGGCTGAAAACAGGGATATGTTTGAAAAGCTTCTTTCCGAGCTTGGAATTCCCCAACCTAAAGGAAAGGCTGTTACAAAGATCGAGGACGGAATAAAGACTGCCGCAGAGATTGGTTATCCTGTTCTCGTCCGTCCTTCCTTCGTTCTTGGCGGACGTGCTATGCAGATTGTTGCAAACGAAAAGCAGCTTCGCCACTACCTCAAGACTGCGGTTGAAATCGACGAGGACAAGCCTGTTCTCGTTGACAAATACATCAGCGGTAAAGAGGTTGAGGTCGACGCTATCTGCGACGGACACAACGTTTTTGTACCCGGCATTATGGAGCTTGTTGAAAGAACAGGTATCCACTCGGGTGACTCTATCAGCGTTTATCCCACCTTCAGCATCTCTGACAAGGTAAAGGGCACTATCCTTCAATATGCAAAGAAGCTCGGTCTTGGAATCGGTATTGTTGGACTTTACAACATTCAGTTTATAGTTGATAAAAACGACGAGGTATTTATCATCGAGGTAAATCCGCGTTCTTCAAGAACGGTTCCCTTCCTTTCAAAAGCTACAGGCTACAGCCTTGCGGACATAGCAACTGAGGTAATTCTCGGAAAATCGCTGAAGGAGCAGGGCATATTTGGAATCTATCCCGAAGAAAAGAAGAGATGGTACGTTAAGGTACCGGTATTCTCCTTCAACAAGCTTCGCGGTCTTGACGCATATCTCTCACCTGAAATGAAATCCACAGGTGAAGCAATCGGATATGACGACAAGTATTACAGAGCGCTCTACAAGGCTCTTCAGGCATCGGGTATGCATCTGCAGAACTATGGAACTGTATTTGCAACTATCGCAGATTGCGACAAGGAAGAGGCTCTCCCCCTCATCCGCCGTTTCTACAACCTCGGCTTCAACATTGAAGCTACAGAAGGCACGGCGAAATTCCTCAAGGAAAACGGAATACGCACACACATTCTGAAGAAACTTTCTGACAACTCAGATGAAATCGCAGACGCACTCCGTCAGGGACACATCGCTTACGTCATCAATACAAGCGACCCCTCATCCTCGGGCGTAACACGCGACGGCTTTGAAATTCGTAAGTATGCAACGGAAAACAACGTTACTATGTTCACGTCCCTTGATACAGTTCGCGTTCTTCTGGACGTGCTTGAAGAAACAACACTCACAATTTCTACGATAGATGCGTGAGGTAGATTATGAAACAAACACTTTTTGAGATAGTTGAAAACGTACCGCTCACCCGTGACGTATACAAAATGAAGCTCGTTGGCGATACTTCCGCCATCACTTCTTCGGGTCAGTTCGTTAATATTCAGCTCGACGGACTGTATCTGCGCCGTCCTATTTCGGTATGCGACTGTGAAGGTGATACCCTTACCATACTGTACAAGGTTGTAGGCAAGGGTACCGAGCAGATGAAAAATATGACAGAGGGAAAGCTTGATGTTCTGACCGGACTCGGCAACGGCTACGACCTATCAAAATCGGGTGAAAAACCGCTTTTAATCGGTGGCGGAGTCGGTGTTCCTCCTTTGTATATGCTCTGCAAAAAACTCGTTGCAGAAGGCAAGGACGTTTCTGTCATTTTAGGCTTCAACACCAAGAACGAGATATTCTATGAAGAAGAATTCAAGGCTTTGGGTGTAAAGGTTTTTGTCACTACAGTTGACGGAAGCTACGGCATTAAGGGTTTTGTAACCGAGGCAATGAAAGAGATAGATTATACCTATTTCTACACCTGCGGACCCGAACCTATGCTCAAGGCTATATTCAGCGCTTCGAAAACAAGCGGACAGTTCAGCTTTGAAGAACGCATGGGCTGCGGTTTCGGTGCTTGTATGGGCTGTTCCTGCAAGACGGTCACTGGCTTCAAGCGAATCTGCAAGGAAGGCCCTGTGCTTGAAAAGGAGGAGATTTTATGGGAAAGATGAGTGTGAACCTCTGTGGTATCGAGCTTGACAACCCGATTATCCCCGCAAGCGGTACGTTTGGATATGGCTATGAATTCGCAGAGCTTTATGACATAAATATGCTCGGCACATTTTCTTTTAAAGGAACGACCCGCGAAGCTCGTTTCGGCAATCCTACCCCGAGAATTGCAGAATGCACGGCAGGAATGATAAATGCCGTCGGTTTGCAGAACCCAGGTGTTGAAAAGGTTATTAACGAGGAGCTTCCCAAGCTCAAAAAATGCTTTGACAAAAAGGTTATGGCAAACGTCAGCGGATTTTCTATTGAGGACTACGCCTATACCTGTGAAAAATTGGATGCTTGGGAGCAGGTCGGTTGGCTTGAGGTAAACGTGAGCTGTCCTAACGTTCACGGCGGAGGTATGAGCTTTGGCACATCGCCCGAGGCTGCTGCTGAAGTTACCAAAGCGGTTAAGGCTTGCACAACAAAGCCCGTCATCATAAAGCTTTCTCCCAACGTCACCGATATAGTTTCCATTGCTAAGGCGTGTGAAGCTGCAGGTGCAGACGGAATAAGCCTTATAAACACACTTCTCGGAATGAGAATTGACCTTCGAACAAAGAAGCCTGTCATCGCCAACAAGATGGGCGGTTTTTCGGGAAGTGCTATCTTCCCCGTCGCCGTGAGAATGGTGTACCAGGTTGCAAACGCGGTCAACATCCCCGTTGTTGGTATGGGCGGTGTCAGCACTGCCGAGGACGTTGTTGAGATGATGCTCGCGGGCGCTACCGCGGTACAGGTAGGCGCGGCAAATCTGGTAGATCCCTTTGCCTGCAAGAAGATAATAGAGGACCTGCCCCGCGTAATGGAAAAGTACAATATCACCTCGCTTGAGGAAATAATAAAAGGAGTAAAGTAAAATGGGAAAAGACGTTATCATTGCCTGCGACTTCCCGGGAGCAGAGCAAACGATTGCATTTTTAGACCGTTTTGAAGGCAAAAAGCCCTTCGTTAAAATCGGTATGGAACTGTTCTATGCCGCAGGTCCGCAAATTATCTATGACATCAAAAACCGCGGACACAAAATCTTTTTGGATTTAAAGCTCCACGATATCCCCAACACCGTCAAAAAGGCCATGTCAGTCTTATCGGGCTTGGATGTGGATATTTGCAATCTCCACGCAGGCGGAA
>JAZSEP010000056.1:0-3623 GCA_045531755.1 Oscillospiraceae bacterium
ACGGCAGAACGCTTTACAACGCTTCCGTCGGGAGCAAGATTTCCCTTGAGAACAGCAATACCGCCGGTTTCACTGTACGGCTCGTCGATGGGGCGAATAACCGAAGTGTCAAGGTTAATGCAGTTTGCTATATTTTCGCCGACTGTTTTTGTTGTAACCGTCATACAGTCGGTGTTGATAAGATTCTTCTTTGCAAGCTCGTTCATAACAGCGTAAACACCGCCTGCTTCATCAAGATCCTCCATATAGGTAGGACCTGCAGGCGCAAGGTGACAAAGGTTTGGTGTTTTCGCACTAACACCGTTAGCAATATCAAGGTCAATTTCTATACCGCACTCGTGTGCGATTGCAGGAAGATGGAGCATACTGTTTGTTGAACAACCAAGAGCCATATCAACAGCAAGAGCGTTGTAGAAGGCTTTTTCGGTCATAATATCTCTCGGACGTATGTCCTTCTTGAGAAGCTCCATAACAGCCATACCTGCGTGTTTTGCAAGCTCAATACGACGGGAGTAAACAGCAGGGATTGTTCCGTTTCCTCGAAGTCCCATACCCAAAACTTCCGTAAGGCAGTTCATTGAGTTTGCGGTGTACATACCCGAACAAGAGCCGCAGGTGGGGCAGTTTTTGCACTCGTATTCGTTTAATTTATCTTCATCAATCTTTCCTGCGGAATATGCACCTACAGCCTCGAACATACTCGAAAGGCTTGTTTTTTTGCCGTCGATTCTGCCTGCGAGCATAGGTCCGCCGCTGACAAAAACAGTAGGAACGTTAAGTCTTGCCGCAGCCATAAGAAGTCCGGGGACGTTTTTGTCACAGTTTGGAACCATAACAAGCGCATCAAATCCGTGAGCCATAACCATAGCCTCGGTAGAATCGGCAATGAGGTCACGGGTGACAAGAGAATACTTCATACCCGTGTGTCCCATAGCAATTCCGTCGCATACAGCGATAGCAGGGAAGACTATAGGAGTTCCGCCTGCCATAGCAACACCAAGACGAACAGCTTCAACTATTTTGTCTATGTTTATGTGGCCGGGAACGATTTCGTTATAGGAGCTGACGATACCGACAAGAGGTCTGCTCATTTCCTCTTCTGTAAGACCGAGTGCATGATATAGTGCACGGTGCGGTGCATTTTGCGGTCCAAATTTAATAGAGTCGCTTTTCATAATTTCCTCCTTATAGGGAAAAGACAACGAATGGGGAAGGCACGAAAGCGCGCATTCCCCAAAAGTCAATCTTAGTTGTTGATGGGCTTGTCCTCATCGCTCCAGCTGTAGAGCTTGCGGATATCTTCGCCAACGATTTCAGAAGGATGCTCAGCAGCGAGCTTGCGCATAGCGTTGAAGTGTACCTGTGCGCCTGCATCAGACATATCAAGAAGGAAGTCTTTCGCAAAGGTTCCGTCCTGAATATCGCTGAGGATTTTCTTCATAGCTTTCTTTGTATCTTCTGTGATTATCTTGGGGCCTGTGATGTAATCACCGTATTCAGCGGTGTTGGAGATAGAGTATCTCATTCCTGCAAAACCGCTCTGATAGATAAGGTCAACGATGAGTTTCATCTCGTGGATACACTCAAAGTAAGCGTTTCTGGGGTCATAGCCTGCTTCAACAAGTGTCTCGTATCCTGCCTGCATAAGTGCGCAAACACCGCCGCAGAGAACAGCCTGCTCACCGAAGAGGTCGGTTTCAGTCTCGGTGCGGAAGTTAGTCTCGAGAACACCTGCTCTTGCGCCGCCGATACCGAGCGCATATGCAAGACCGAGATCCCAAGCATCGCCTGTGGCATCCTGCTCAACAGCGATGAGGCAGGGAACACCCTTGCCGGCCTGATATTCGCTTCTGACTGTATGACCGGGGCCCTTGGGGGCAACCATTATAACGTTAACGTTCTTCGGAGGCTTAATGCAGCCAAAATGAATGTTGAAGCCGTGTGCAAAAGCGAGAGTTTTGCCTTCTGTAAGGTTGGGCTCAATGCTTTCCTTGTAGAGCTTTGCCTGCTTTTCATCGTTGATAAGAATCATAATGATGTCAGCAGCCTTTGCAGCGTCTGCAGCGGTCATAACCTTAAGTCCCTGAGCCTCAGCCTTTGCCCAGCTCTTGCTTCCTTCATAAAGACCGACAATAACATTAACACCGCTGTCCTTAAGGTTCAAAGCGTGTGCGTGTCCCTGAGAACCGTAACCGATTATTGCGACAGTCTTTCCGCTGAGCTTTTGAAGGTCACAGTCCTGCTGATAAAATATTCTTGCCATTTTAAATTACCTCACTTTATAGGATTATAAATTTGTTACTTTTCTGATTGTGGATTCACCGCGTTCAAGAGAAACGATACCTGTACGGCAGATTTCGAGAATGTTGAAATCAAGCATAAGGTTTATAAACTGATCAATTTTTCTGCTGTCGCCTGTAACCTGGAAAACTATGGACTCTTTCATATAGTCGATAATCTTCGCTTCGTAGGCGTCAGCCGCCGTAAGAATTTCATCTCTTTTTTCGGGCGAGTTTTGCATCTTTATGAGCAACAACTCACGACTTATGCTTTCTTCTTTGTCGAGCTCTTTAATAGAGCAGACGTCGGGAAGCTTGTAAAGCTGGTCGATAAGCTGTTCTTTGTTGCGGTCGTCGCCGTCAAAGAGCACTGTAATACGGGAAAAATCGGGGGATTCGGTTTCGCTAACGGTCAAGGCGCTGATGTTAAACTGTCTTCTGCGGAACATACTGGTAACTCTGTTAAGTACACCAAACTGGTTTCGAACAAGAACGGCCAAAGTAAACCTTTTCATATCAGTCACCAACCTTTACAATTATATCGTCCATAGAGCCACCGGGGGGAAGCATAGGAAGAACAAACTCATCCTTGTCTATGGTACAATCGATTACATAGGGACCATTTTCATTAAACGCACGACTTAAAGCCGAATCAAGCTCCTCGGGAGTAGTAACTGCTTCTCCCTTTGCTCCAAAAGCTTCTGCAAGACGGACAAAATTTGTTTTGCGGTCGAGAATAGTGTTGGAGTAGTGCTTGTCGAAGAAGAGTGTTTGCCACTGTCTGACCATACCAAGAACGCCGTTGTTGAGAATCAACACAACAAGGGGAGTGCTGTTGGAAACGGCAGTTGCAAGCTCGTTGAGACACATTCCAAAGCTTCCGTCACCTGTAACAAGAACAGAGCGTTCACCGCTGCCGATTGCGGCACCGATTGCAGCACCCATTCCAAATCCCATTGTGCCGAGTCCGCCACTTGAGATAAACGTGCGGCTGCTCTTCAGATTAAGATACTGCGCGGACCACATCTGATGTTGTCCAACATCGGTTGCGACAGGAGTTTTGTCGCCGAGATGGCGGTTGAGAGTGTTGATTGCAGTATACGGCGTCATACCGTCACGGTCATCAATGTTTTCGGTCTCGAAAGCCAAAAATTCGCCGATTTTCTGCTGCCACTCGGGGCGTTTTGCGGGTTCTATAAGCGTCAAAAGCTTTTTGAGGGTAAGTCCAACTTCGCCACGGAGTCCGTGAGTAACGTTTACAGTCTTTGAGAGCTCTGCTCCATCAACGTCAATGTGTACAATTTTGGCACCTCTCGCAAACTTTTCGCGATTACCTGTAACTCG
>JAZSEP010000036.1:0-8105 GCA_045531755.1 Oscillospiraceae bacterium
CTTTCGGTAGCAAAGGAAAGGAGAATTAAAAAATCGCCAAGCTCCTCTTCCACCTCCGAGAGATTTTTCACAATATATCCGCAGAAGTTGTTGTGGCGCGCAAAGCCCTCGCTTGCAAAGACAGCGTCGGGCTTTCTGCCGACTTTCTGCATAGCGCGGATTATCTTTTCGGCGCCGTCGCCCATTCCGTACAGTGCAATGGGCTTTTTGCAGTCGCGGATATACTCCCATATACTAATTTTTTCGGTCACAAAATCAAGCATTTTCGTCCTCGTCTTTTGGTATATCGTTCATTATCGCAAGCGATTCCTGCATAATAAACAGCGGGTCGTCGTTTTTGATTAGTCTGACAGCGATGTACGGTTTTTCACCTGCGTTTACCACCGCCCTGCCCTTTATCTCCTGCACAAGTCTTGCGGCACGCCGCATATCGAGGCTGTGGGGGTAGAAAACTATCATATTATCCCTTTGGGTTACCTCGTATATGCCTTGGTTCATCGCCATATTTCTGAGAAGCGCGACGGTGATGAGCCCGTGAACAGCCTTTGGCGGTTCGCCGAAGCGGTCGATAAACTCGTCGGTGACGTCCATTGCGTCCTCTTTGTTCTGAATTGCCGCAATCTTTCTGTACATCTCTATTCTTCGGTTGAGGTCGCTTATATACTTTTCGGGAATGTGGGCGCTTATCGGCAGGTCGATAAAGCAGTCCTCGGATTTTTGCAGTATCGGCTCGCCCTTTTCGAGCGCAATCGCCTCGTTTAAGAGCTTGACGTACATATCATAACCAACCGACTCCATATGTCCGTGCTGTTGACCGCCGAGGATACTGCCCGCTCCGCGAATCTCGAGGTCTCGAAGTGCAATATTAAAGCCCGAGCCGAACTGTGTGAACTCCTTTATTGCAGAAAGGCGCTTTGTGGCTATTTCGTTGAGCGTTTTGTTTCGGTTGAAGGTGAGGTATGCAAAGGCTCTGCGGTTGGAGCGTCCGACGCGCCCTCTGAGCTGGTAAAGCTGTGAAAGCCCCATTCGGTCGGCATCCTCGATGATGAGTGTATTGCAGTTTGGAACGTCCACACCCGTTTCGATGATGGTGGTGCAGACCAAAATATCAATCTCGTGATCGATGAGCTTTCTCCAGATTTCCGAAAGCTCCTCCTCGCTCATCTTGCCGTGTGCAAAGCTTATTCTCGCATCGGGAATTTCGCGGTGCAGAGCGGCGGCACATCGGTCGATGCTCTCGACGTGGTTGTGCAGATAGAAAACCTGTCCGCCTCGTCGAAGCTCACGGCGGATTGCATCTGCTATAATGCCTCTGTCGTGTTCCATAACGTAGGTCTGTACGGGGAATCGGTCGTTTGGCGCCTGCTCTATAGTGGACATGTCGCGGATTCCCGACATCGCCATATTCAGCGTTCTCGGTATGGGCGTTGCCGAGAGGGTGAGCACGTCGACGTTTGAGCGAAGTTCCTTGAGCTTTTCCTTGTGCGCAACGCCAAAACGCTGTTCCTCGTCGATGATGACAAGTCCCAGATCCTTGAACTTTATATCGTTCTGTACCAGACGGTGTGTGCCGACGACTATATCGACCTCGCCCGTCTGCAGTTTTTTTATTATCTCTTTTTGTTGTTTGGCGGTTCTAAAGCGCGACAGAAGCTCGATATTTACGGGAAAGCCTTCCATCCTCTTCAGAATCGTCTGGTAGTGCTGCCAAGCCAGAATTGTAGTAGGTACCAAAATCGCGCACTGTTTGGAATCAAGCACGCATTTGAAGGCTGCGCGAAGCGCTACCTCTGTTTTACCAAAGCCTACGTCGCCGCACAGAAGTCTGTCCATCGGCACGGGACGCTCCATATCCGCCTTTATCTCGCGGACACAGGTGAGCTGGTCGTCGGTTTCGGTATAGGGAAATCTCGCCTCGAAATCTCCCTGCCAGTCGTTATCCTCGCTGAAAGCGTGGCCCTTGCTCTGCATACGCTTGGCGTACAATGCAATAAGCTCCTTTGCCATATCGCGAACAGCGTGGCGGACCCTCGTTTTCGTCTGTTGCCAGGCCGAGCTTGTCAGGCTGTTGAGCTTCAGCGCCTTGTCGCTTCCGGGGCCGATATATTTTGAAACCATATCAAGCTGTGTTACCGCAACGTATAAAACGTCGGTTCCTGCATAGCGGATTTTGATATAGTCCTTTACAATTCCGTGAAGGTCGAGCTGGTGTATTCCCTCGAACACGCCTATTCCGTGGGTGTTGTGAACGACGTAGTCGCCCACCGTCAAATCCGCAAGCGAGGTGATGCTCTTCGCGTCCTTCATCTTCTTGCGTTTGACGCTTCCCGTGTGAGTGGTGTTCATAGAATGGGTTATCAGCGCAAAGCTCAGCGCAGGATACTCCATTCCGCCCGAAAAGCTTCCTTCCATAACGAAGACTCTGCCCAAGGTCAATGCGCGTATCTCCCTTGCAAACTCACAGGGGATTCCTGCAGAGCGCAGGTCCTCGATGAGCGTGCGCGCGGATTTTTCGGTACCTGCCGCAATCGCAACGCAGTATCTTCTTGCCAGAAGGTCGTTTAGGTCCTCTAACAGAAGCTTGTGCTCACCGCCCCAGGCTGAAAGCTGAATGGCGTCAACGCTGAGAAGGTTTTTGAGCGGAAGGTCATTTATTGAACGGGCAAAGGTGTCCATTATCACGCATTTTGCGTCGCAACAGACGTCGATAAAATCGGTAAAATCAAGGCTGTAGCTGTCAAGCCCCTGACAGAGCACACCCTCTTCAAACATTATTCGTATGTCTTCGCCGATGATTTTGTCCGCGTTTCTGAGAGCCTCTTTAACAGATGAAAACTCTGAAATTGCCAAAACCGCATCGCTCATATAGTCGAAGAGTGTTGCGGGTCTGTCGTATATTAAAGGAAGATATTTGTCACAGCAGTTGAGCTCGATACCGTCGGAAAGCTTTTTCACGTCTTCGAAAAGGCGCTCCTTTGCCTTTTCGGCTTTACCCTTCAAGCCCTTTGAAAGCTCCGAAATCCTTTCGGCAAGCTCGCCCAGGGAGCTGAAAACCGCCTCCTGCGCAGGCGTTATCCTTATACTGTCAACGGGGTCGCCGCGGCGCTGTGTGTCGAGGTCGAAGTATGCCATCGAGTCGATTTCGTCGCCCCAGAATTCAATTCGCATGGGGCTTTTGCTGTCGGGCGGAAAGATATCCACTATTCCTCCGCGCACCGCAAACTGACAGATTCCGTCCACCTGCTCGCGACGGGCATAGCCGGCGCTTACAAATTTGGCGGCAAGGTCTTGTATATCGTATTCTCCGCCAAGCTCTATCGTCAGGGTTCTTTGTTTATACACCTCGGGCGGTATCGTATGCTGAATAGCGGCGGCAACACTTGAAACCACAACGTCGCAGTCGCCGCTTAGTATTCTGCCGAGCACGCTGAGCCTTTTGTGCTCATACTCACGGGAGGACACCTGTTCCGTTCTGAAGCAGAAGTCCTTTTGGGTGTAGCAAAGCGCTCTTTCCTCGCCGCCGAAAAATCCGTTTATATCGTTTGCAACCTTCACCGCCGAAGCATCGTCAGCGGTTATCAAAAGCAGCTTTTTTCCTGTTTTTTGGCAAACGGAAGCTACCCAATGTGCCTTGTGGATGTGGGACAAGCCTACCACGCATATTGGGGTTGTGTTGTTCTCTATTGAATTTAAAAGTGAGTCAAATTCCGGACAAGCCGAAAGAACTCTTGAAAGACAATCCATCAGCTCACCTCTAATACGGTTAATTCTACCACATTTTTTCCAAAACGGCAAGACATATAATTTTATTATTGCAACGAGAGATTTTCTATGGTAAAATTATATGTATAAATTTCCAAAGTAAACCTTAGGAGGAAATATGAAAAGGATAATATCTGTACTTTTGGCAACGGCTATGCTTCTTTCTCTTGCAGCGTGCGGTGGAGGCAACAGCCCCGAAAAGACACCAAGCAACGTTGCCTTGAACAAGCGAGTCTATTGCTCGAGCGAAGCTGCGTCGAAATCTATGGCAGCCAACCAGGTAAACGACGGCGACGGCGACACAGCCTGGTCATCTGACACCATGCAGCAGCATATTGACGAGTGGGTTATGGTCGACCTCGGCAAAAACTATGACCTTGACAGCATCACTCTCAAATGGGGTACAAGCCGTGCTCTTGATTACAGCATTGAAATCTCCCGCGGCGGTGTTGAGTTTAAAGAGATTTACTCGGCGCAGAACGTTACAAGCACCGACGACGAGATAGTTGAAACCGACAAGGTGGCAAGATTCGTGCGAATCAGATGCAAAAAGGTTCCCTCCGTTTTAACGACCTATATGGGCGCCACGATAAGAGAGCTTGAGGTTATGGCTACAGTTTCGGACGATCAAACGTTAGGAAGTGAAAAAGAGAAAATGTTGAGGACAAAAACAGTAGTTCCCACAAAAGACGACGTTCTGTGCGGAGGCAGAAGCTATAAATACAACAAGCTTGTTTGGGCAGGCGCTACATACGAATATCAATGTACAGGCACTGTCGCAGGTGCGGTTATAAGCGGTGACAGCGGATATTTTGAAGCATCCGTCGACGGCGGAGAGTATCAGGTTTTCGAGATTAAAAGCGGAACCTCCGAATACCTCTTTGCCGACACGCTTGAGGAAGGCACTCATACAGTCAGAATTCTCAGAAGAAGCGACCCGTGGAGACCTCCCTTCACGGTTGACGGCGTTATAGTCGAAGAACCCGCTGACATAGTCAAGGGCTACGAAGGATCCTACGATTTGAAGATTGAGTTTATAGGTGATTCAATAACAAGTGCACAGGGTATTTTCTACCATCAGTGCTACACCACAAAAACCGCTGAAATTCTCAATGCACATTTTCAGGTCGTTTCCCGCTCCGGAATGGGACTTTACAGAAACGCCGGAAACACTACGGGAGATACCCTTCCCGAGCAGTATCAGTGGACAGAATACCGTGGCAGGCCTGACAAGCGTTATACCTATCAGGCGGACGTAGTAGTTCTCAACATCGGTACAAACGACGGAATATCTCTCAACGACTACGTCAAGGACCCTGCCGAAAAACAAGAATTTGTAGCCGAATTTGAGAAAGTCTATTACGAGATGCTCGACGAGATACTCGTTGCAAATCCCGGTGCTACAATACTCTGCTTATACGGACAGTTGGGCAAAAACAGCCAGATTGACGCCGCTATTAAAAAGGTGGTTGCACAATACAAGCAAGACCACGCTGAAGTGAACATTGACTATCTGCCTTTGGAATACGCCTTTGACGTAACAAAGGAATCCCAATGGCATCCGGGTGTCGACTCGCATACGCGCGATTCGAAGCTTATTGCAGCCAAGATAAAGAAAATGTTGGGAAACTGATTTAAGGTTAGTAAAGCTTATCACAATAACAAATAACAAGCCGAAAAAATCCTCTTGGACAATTCCAAGAGGATTTTTATTTTTATAAGCCTTTTTGAATTTCGCCTGCTTTTTGCAACGCCATCTTTGAAACCATAGGTCCGACGAGCTCATACACAAGCGTTCCGCAGAGCACTACCGCGCGGATGGTGTCGGCATATTCGGGGACGACCGTCTGTGCCACCAAAGTAAGACCGATAGCAACACCTGCCTGCGGTACAAGGGTGTAGCCGAGGTATTTGCAAACCTCCTTCGGAGCCTTTGTGAGCTTTGCGCCGAGCCACGCGCCCGAAATCTTTCCAACCACGCGCAGAAGGATGTACAGCACACCGACCAAGCCGATTGACGGAATTACGCCGAGGTTCAGTTCAGCGCCCGATACCACAAAGAACAAAAGGAAAATCGGGGGCGTTATGTTGTCCGAAAGCTTCATCAGCTCCGACGAGCTGTTGCTGACGTTGACGAGCATTGCGCCCATCGACATACAGCAGAGAAGCGCCGACAGTCCCAGCAAATTCGAAAGTCCCGTCGCCAAAAAGACCATTCCGATGGTAATTATGAGTCGGTTTGAGGACGAGCGGAAGAATTTGAGCGGAAGCATAAACAGCACGCCGAGCGCAAATCCTAACAGCACCGAGCCGAATATTTCGATAAACGGTGAGAGGATACTCATTACGAGGTTGGTGTCACCCGTTGAGTTCATTGCCTTTGCTGCCGTAACGGCAAAGCCAAACGCCATAAGTGCCACGGCATCGTCAAGAGCGACAACGCTCATGAGCGTTTCTGTAAGCGGTCCTTTTGCCTTGTACTGCTTGATGACCATAATGGTCGCCGCAGGAGCAGTAGCCGCCGCAATGGAGCCGAGCACCAAGGAAAACGAAAGGTCGAAGCCTGCGATGAGAAGTCCGATAACAACCGCAACCACTGCGAGCATCGCTTCCAATATCGCGATGATGACGGGAGCGATACCGACCTTTTTAAAGTAGGAAAGCTTGAACTCGCTTCCTATGGAGAATGCGATAAAGCCGAGAGCCACTTCCGAGATTATATCAAATCCTGAAAGAGCTGTTTCGGGGATTACGCCCAGAACGCTCGGGCCCACCAAAAGTCCTGCCACAAGATAGCCCGTGACGTTTGGCAGCTTGACGAGCTTGGCGAGCTTGCCGAAGATGAGTCCCGAAAAAATCAGAATACTCAGATATAGAATGGTATTAAGTTCCATAATATGTAATTTTAGTGCCTCTCTTCTGTGTTAATTCCTTCGATGTATCCTACAGGCACGGTGAAAAGAATACCCGTGTTGGGCTTGGAGAGGTCACCGACTATAGATACGATGATATCTCTTGTTTTCTTCACGTCCTCGTCCTTAAGAACCATCATAATGGTACGGTTGTCCTCGCGGTCGGGCTCAAGAAAATTTCTGAGCGAGCCCAAAAACGAAAACTCGTCGTTTGTGAGAACGTGCGCCATTCCCGTTGTGTTGAAAACGGTGGCACCCTTTATTCCATTGTGACCGAGTTCGGCAAGAAGTCCTTCCAGAAGCTCGATTCGGTTGAGTACAAAAAATAAAACCTGCATATTAACCCTCCTTAATAACTATAGTTTACCACGATTTTTCAAAAAATAAAGTACCAACGGATAAAAAAATCGGAATATTTTCAAAAGCTTGTGTTCAAAATATAGACGGAGGTGCTAAAAGCATGAACAAAAACTCAAAAATAGCAAAATTTATTTCGGGCAAAGGTTTTTACGTTGCGCTTGCGGTCTGCCTCATCGGTGCAGGTGCAGCTTCATGGATAGCTGTGGACAGAACTCTCTCGGGACTTGAAGGCGACGTCCCTGATACAGCGTCAAACGTAGGTTTTTTCGAAACAAGCGGCTCGGCAGACGTGGGAAAGCACACGAGCAATATTCAGAAAGAGCCTTCACAAAATCCATCACACTCCTCTTCACAGCCTTCGGGCTCTGCAAGCTCTACAGATACTACCGTGAAGGCCGAGCCCTCGCAAACTCAGCAAAAGCAGTATTTTATGTTACCCGTGAGCGGTGAAATTCAACAGGAATACTCCAACCGCGAGCTCGTCAAATCGGTTACTATGGGCGACTGGCGCACACATAACGGTGTGGATATCGCCTGCGCGGAGAACACCTCGGTGCGTTGTTTCTCGGACGGAGTTGTCACCCAAATCAGCGAGGACAAGCTGTGGGGTACGGTTGTCAAGATGGAGCATCCAAACGGATACGTTTCGGTTTATTGCGGACTGAACCCCGAGCTTAACATAAAAGAGGGTCAGGAAGTTGAAATCGGACATATAATTGGTACTACAGGAAACACTTCTGCCATAGAAATAGGACAGGAGCCTCATCTGCATTTCGAGGTTATCAAAAACGGAACTACAGTCGACCCGATAAAGCTTATTTCGGGCAAATAAATACACCCTGCCCTCAGCCTGTAACAAAACAGGGCGGATAGGGGCAAAAAAGCCGAGCGAATTTTCGCTCGGCTTTTCATCTTTCTGTTTCGGTGTGTACTATAACATAATTCTTGGGGCTTGACTTTATTGCTTTAAATCGGTATACTATCCTTGTTGACTACTTTTAAGGAGATTTTATCATGCACTTTAAGAAAATTTTTGCGATTTTACTTTGTCTGACCTTGGCGGCTTCCCTT
>JAZSEP010000093.1:0-9036 GCA_045531755.1 Oscillospiraceae bacterium
TTGTTGAGCTTTGCAATTGGGCTTGGAACGGGTCCGATTACCTTTAACGGAAGGTCCTTATACTGTCTTTTGACCATGCTCATCATTTTTTTAGAAAATTTTCGTGCCGTTTCAAAGGTTTTAAGCTCTGCAAGACCGCTAAAACTGATTACACAGAGATCGCAAAAAGGCGGAAACACCATCGTTCTTCTGTTTGCGATTTCATCTGCATAAAAGGCTTTATAGTCTTGATTAGAAGCCATTTTAATTATTGGATTATCCGGAAGATAGGTCTGTATTAGCGCTCTTCCTGCAAGGTTTCCCCTGCCGCTTCTGCCAACAACCTGAGTGATGAGAGAAAACGTTCGCTCAAACGCCCTAAAATCATTTGCATACAACGACTGGTCTATATTCAAGACACCTGCAAGAGTAACCTTTTCGAAATCGAGCCCCTTTGAAACCATCTGGGTACCGATCAGTATATCATATTTGTACTCTGCAAAGTCCTTAAAATACTTCTCGTGTGACATTCTCTGCATAGTGGTATCAAGGTCCATACGGAGAATACGAGCATTTGGGAAATACGCCTTAAGTTCTTCCTCGGCGCGCTGTGTTCCGATACCATTATAGCGGAGCAGTTCATTTTCGCACCCGGGACATATAGACGGAACCTTTTGCGCGTGAGAACAGTAGTGACACATCAGCATATCATTTGCAGAATGGTAGGTTAAAGCAACGGAACAATTCGGGCACAGCACGGGTTCTCCGCATTTAGAACAGGTTATGGAAGTATTGTACCCTCTTCTGTTGAGAAGTAAAATCGTTTGTTCACCGTGTTCGAGATTATAGTTGATTTCCGTAAGAAGAGTTTCGCTGAATATATTGCTCTGTGAACCCTTTTCGCTGTTTGCCATATCGACGACAAACACCTCCGGCAATTGGGCGTCGGAATAGCGATTATTAAGCTCAAAAAGGCTGTATTTTCCGTTTTCAGCATAATAGTAGCTCTCTACGCTTGGGGTAGCTGACGCGAGCAACAAAAGGGCATTATTGTTCAGTGCACGAAACTTTGCGACCTCGTGTGTTGAAAATCTTGGTGAGGCTTCAGATTTATACGTATGTTCCTGCTCTTCGTCAATTACAATAAGACCAACGTCCTCAAGAGGCGCAAACACAGCCGAGCGGGTACCTATAACGACCTTGGCTTGACCCGATTTTATACGTTTCCACTCATCCATTCTCTGTGCCAACGTAAAACCGCTGTGCATTACAGCAACGTTCTTGCCAAAAAGCGAATGAAATCTTGCAACAGCTTGCGGTGTCAAGGAAATTTCAGGAACCATAACTATTACAGATTTTCCGGATTTTATAACGTCCTGTGCAAGTTTTAGATAAACAAGCGTCTTGCCGGAGCCTGTAATACCGTGAAGCAGAGCTACCTGCGGTTTGTTGGAGTCTAAAAGCTCTGATAAGCCTGAATAAACGGAAGCTTGTTCGTCGGTAAGGGTAATTTTTTCTGCGCCTTCAACGGTCTTTGCATCATCATACGGATTTCGGAAGTTCTCATTTTCAAAATACTCGCAAACACCTGATTTAACAAGGTTGTCCGTAACGGCTTTTGTTACGCCTGTATAATAGACGACTTCCTTCAAAGAAGCACAGGAAACCTCTGCGAGAAAATCCAGTACTTCATTTTGCTTTTTTGTGGTTTTGAAGCTTTGCGGTGAATTGATAAAATCATCTGTCAAGCGTATCATTACCACAAATTCGTCACCGATTTTTCGCTTTGTTTCTTCGTTCTTTTCAATGAGTCTTTTGGATTCAAGCACCGAAAGGATTATCCCGATATTATATCCGGAAAACTTTTTTGTCAAATCACTGAGCAAAGCACCATCGTTTTTTTTCTGTACGTAGTTATATACCTCTGCGTAATCTTCACCAAGCTCCTGCGCTGTTATGTCCGAAGTTTCACAGGCAGAATAACGGTAGAAGGTATTTATGGCCATTCCTGCAGGCAAAAGACAGTTCACAGCATCGTAGTAACGGCAAAACGTGTGATGCTTCAAGAAATCAGCAATGGCAATTCCTTCTCTCGTTATGACGGGAGAAGTATCGATTAGAGAAAGTATTGGTTTGATCCCCTCTTCAACACAGTCGCAAGTTTGAAGCTGCATAACAAGTGCGATACGCTTTTTATTTCCTCTGCCAAAAGGTACTGTGACTCTCGTGCCAACCTGCAGTTTTTCAATCATTTCCTGCGGCACCAGATATGTATATAGCTTATCATAAGAATAAGAGGCTTTGTCAATGGCAACTCTGGCTACTACCGATTGCAACACAACAAAACACCTCCTAAACTTAAATTACATTTTTATTGTAAAATCACCATTGGAATACTCTTCCATAGCAAGACTTACGGGTTTTTCTTCGGAAGCTCTGAGAGTGAGCTTACTGTATTCCTCGGGAATTTTTTCGAGCTTCTCGTTATCCGCAAACTCGGAAATCTGTCTTGCTCTTTTTGCTATACCCACAACAAAGGAATAATAGCTTTCATCGTTTTTCACCATATCATTTTTCAAAGGTTTAAGCATTTTTCAACACCTCATCTATAAAATTTTTCATATTACCGTAGGTACACCTGGAAGAAGAAACGATTGCCGCTAATTCATCCACAGCCTCCTCAATGGTATTGTTAACAATGATGTAATCATAGTTCTTCGCTTGCTCAATCTCTCTTTTAGCATTGCTTAAACGAAGCTCTATGGTTTTTGGGTCTTCGGTATTTCTGTCGACAAGCCTTCTTGTGAGCTCTGCCATATCAGGTGGCATAACAAAGATGAAAATTGCCTCGGGACATATTTCTTTGACCTTTGCCGCCCCTTGTACTTCAATCTCAAGGAAAACGTTTTTTCCCTGTTCCAAAGTCTTGTATACAGGCTCTTTTGGCGTACCGTAGTAGTTGCCGCTGAAGTTCGCATACTCAAGCATTCCGCCGTTTTCTGCAAGTTCGGTAAATTGTTCTTGGCTCATAAAATAATAATGAACACCGTCTTCTTCACCGGGTCTTGGTTTTCTTGTAGTTGCAGAAATAGAAATAAAATTATCGTCAGGATATGCAGCGGTAAAGTTTCGCATTATCGTGCCTTTGCCAACACCGGAGGGACCCGAAAAGACGAACAACAAGCCTCTATTGTTCATTCCTCATCCTCCTCGTCCTCTATGTCGTCGCGGTCATTGTTTATCCTGTTTGCAACGGTTTCAGGCTGAATGGAGGACAGGATGACGTGTTCAGAATCTGTAATAATTACAGCTCTCGTCCTTCTGCCGTAGGTTGCATCAATAAGCACACCCTTGTCCCTTGCATCTTGAATAATCCTTTTGATAGGGGCAGACTCGGAACTAACAATAGCGACAAGCCTATTTGCAGAAACCATATTTCCAAAACCTATGTTTATCAGTTTCATATTCTTTCCCCTTTATTCAATATTTTGTATCTGTTCACGGATTTTTTCGATATCAGACTTAATATCAACAACCGTCTGTGCAGTATTCACGTTCTGGCATTTTGAGCCGATTGTATTCGCTTCACGGTTAAATTCCTGAATGAGAAAATCGAGTTTTCTGCCAACGGGCTGCGTTCCGTTTAGCATCTCGCGCATTTGTGAAATGTGGCTTTTAAGTCTCACAGTTTCCTCATCTACCGCAATCTTATCGGAGAATATTGCAACCTCGGTCAAAACTCTTTGGTCATCAATCTGCCTGTCGCCGAGCACGTCTTTGATACGCGCATACAAGCGTTCACGATACGCTTTTATGGTTTCCTCTGAATTCTCCTCTACACAAGCAACGTTCTTTTCAATGTTATCAAGACGGGAAAGAATATCGGCCTTGAGATTTTCTCCCTCGCGAGCTCTCATTTCGTTATATTTTTCCACAGCCACAGTAGCAGCCTTCAAAACCTCGCTTAAGATTTCCTCTTCATCATCCGCCTTCTTGCGCGTGTCAAAAGCATCGTTTATCCTGAGCAGAGTTGAAGCGCTGAGGTCATCCTTGAGACGAAGTTTTTTTGCAATTGTTCTGAGTGTGGATATGTAGGTATCTATTACAGATTGATTAACCACAAGCTCAGTATCGGAAGAATTTATTGCCTTTATCTGTACGCTTATCTCTACCTTGCCCCTTGATATGTGCTCTTGAAGAAAGGATTTGAGCTTTTCTTCCAAATATCCGCAGGAGCGCGGAATCCTTGAAGAAAACTCGAAATAGCGGTGATTTACAGAACGAATTTCAACTGTAACCTCTCTGTTTTCAGAAAGATTCTCACCTCTGCCAAATCCGGTCATACTCTTAATCATACAATTTACCTCTTTTTCTCGGCAATGCATTTTTTAGCTTTATTTATCAGCCTTCTGTCGTTTTCAAACGTTACGATTCGCTGTGCCTTGTCAATCTCGACCCATTCGATACAGCTGATTTCCTCTTCTTGAGGGCACATCTCACCACTTATGACACTTCCGATGAAATAAACGACCTCTTTTGTTATATCAGGCTTTGGTTTATAAGAGACGCTGACTCTGAAGCGTCCTTCTATACAGATGTTATATCCTGTTTCTTCCCTTACCTCACGAAGTGCGGTTTCGTGTTCTGTTTCACCGACTTCGATATGTCCCTTCGGGAAAGCCCAATGCTCGCCGTTTTTGTTTTTAATCAACAGTACTTCCGTCGCTGTACCGTTATAACGATACACTATCGCACCGCAGGATTTTTCTTTCTTCAAAGTAATCACCACCTATAAATTTCCGGTAGCAAACATAACCGTTGCTGTCGCTGCTATTGCAGCAGTTTCACATCTGAGAATGCGAGGGCCTAAATATGCAAGCTCAATCCCGTTTTCTTCCGCTTGCTTTGCTTCATATTCCTCAAATCCGCCCTCACTACCAACAAAAAGTGCCACGCTTTTGGGCTTGTTTTTGAGAATTTTCGAAACACCTTGTCCGCCTTTTTCATAAAAAAGCATCGCAATTTCAGATTGTTTTGCGAGCCGTAGCACTGTTTTGAAATCAACAAATTCCTCTACCTTGGGAATTTTTGCTCTGCCACATTGCTTGGCAGCCTCATACGCTATCTTGTTGTATCGCTCGATTTTTTTCGCTGATGACTTTTCATCCGGTCTTGCTATGCACCTTGCGCTTATAACCGGAACGATTTTATCTACACCGAGCTCCACACACTTTTGAACTATAAGTTCAAATTTGTCACTTTTCGGAAAAGCCATATATAAAGTTACAAGCACATCGGGTTCGCAAGAAGAAAGGTGCTTGTCCACCACATCGAATTCAACCTCGTCAGCAGAAAAAGAAGTGATAACACAGTCGTAATCATAGCCGTTTAAATCACAGACCGTAATTTTCTCTCCGATTTTCATTCTGAGAACCCGGCTGATGTGTACGGCATCGGAACCTACAATTTTGCCATGAGTATCAGATATTTCCTGAGTGAAAAATCTCGGCATTTCGCGCTCACACTCGCTCAATTTAATTATTTCATTATATTATACCACTTTTTTCTTGATTTGGGAAGTGTTGATTTGATTAAAAAACAATTATTTTGTTAACATTTTGTTCATAAATCGATTGTATAATTGTTTCATCTACATTTTTAGGAGTTTACGATGAAAAAACTTTTAACAATTCTTTTTACGGTTTTGATTTTTGCCACGATTTTGTGTATATCTTCGTGTGGTTCTGACACAGGTGATGATACTCCCAGCCTCAACGTCAGCAACCTAATCTTAAATTTGGAAGACAATTCGTCTACCTCTTCCGAAACCACCTCTTCCACTTCTTCACAAGATTCTTCCACCGCTTCACAAGAGGAAACCTCCAGCACTACGACTTCTTCCTCTCCAAGCTATACTTCTTCGACAGCTTCCGCTCCGGAAACGTATGACGGTGACTGGAATTTGATTTTGGTAAATTCAAAAAATCTTCTCCCCTCAGATTTTAGTATTAAAACCGCAAACATAGGAAATCGCGCAATGGACGAGCGAATAGTTGATATCACAAAGAAGATGATTGACGATGCCAAGGCAGACGGCGTCGACCTTTTGATTTGTTCTTCATATCGCAGTGTTGAAAGGCAGGAAACTCTCTTTGCCGAGCAGATCCAAAGCTTTTTAAACCAAGGATACAGTCAGGATGATGCGCGTACTGAAGCTGCAAAGTGGGTTGCGGTTCCCAGAACAAGCGAGCACCACACAGGGCTTGCTCTTGACATTGTAACTCCTACCTATCAGGTTCTTGATTTCGGATTTGAAAAAACAGAGGCTTTCAAATGGCTTTACAATCACTGTACAGAATATGGATTTATCCTGAGATATCCTAAGGATAAAACCGATATAACAGGAATCGTCTACGAACCCTGGCACTACAGATACGTTGGTATAGAAGCAGCAAAATACATCCACGAAAACGGACTTTGCCTTGAAGAATACCTGCAGTAACAATTTCAGTCAGCTTTTAAATAAAAGCTGACTATTTTTTGTCCTCTTGTATTGAGAAAACCATATTTTTGTGGTACAATTATATTTGGATTAGTTTATTCAGAGGTGATTTTAATGGCTGAACAAATAATTAATATAGACAGGCTTGAACACACAATAGAGCTGTTCGGAAACTTTGACGAAAATATCAAGTTAATTGAAGCAGAATATAACGTCTCCGTTATATGTCGCGGAACAGAAATAAAGCTTTGCGGTGATACTGAGAACACTATGCGAGCTTCGCGTGCAATTACTACGTTGATTTCGATGCTAAACAAAGGTGAAACTATATCTGACCAGTCAATCAGATACGTTTTTTCCTTGGTAAACGATAACCTCGAGGAAAAAATCGAATCTCTGGCTTCTGACTGCCTTTGTATAACGAGTAAGGGCAAACCGATAAAACCAAAGACATTAGGACAAAAAGAGTACGTTAATGCGCTTAAGGAAAACACAATTGTACTCGGTGTCGGACCTGCCGGTACAGGAAAGACATATCTTGCTGTCGCGGCGGCCGTTAAAGCCTTCAGAGAACACACTATCAACAGGATTATCCTCACCCGACCTGCTGTTGAAGCAGGAGAAAAACTCGGCTTTCTCCCCGGTGATTTGCAAAACAAGGTCGATCCATATCTAAGGCCCCTGTATGACGCGCTCTTCGATATGCTCGGAAGTGAAAATTTCCAAAAATATCTTGAAAGAGGAAATATTGAGGTTGCTCCCCTTGCATATATGCGAGGCAGAACTCTTGACGATTCTTTTATCATACTCGACGAAGCGCAGAACACAACTCCCGAACAGATGAAAATGTTTTTAACACGCTTAGGTTTTAATTCCAAAGCTGTAATCACAGGTGATATTACACAGATAGACCTCCCCGATTCTAACAAATCCGGACTTGTTGAAGCTGTTAAGATTCTAAAGAATATTGATGATATTTCTATTATTCAATTTACCGAAAAAGATGTTGTAAGACACCATCTTGTACAAAAAATCATAAAGGCATACGAAAAGTATTATGAAGACAGAAAAAGGAGACCTCATTGATGCTCAAGGCGACAGTCACAATAACTAATCAACAAAAGAAAACTAAAATTTCGGTAGGAACAAGGCCTCTTATAAGAAAATGCTGTATCGCTTCCCTTGTGGCAAACGACATGAGCGGCAGATTTGAAGTTAATGTCACCTTTGTCGACAACGAACAAATTCGCGAACTCAATAAAAATTTCAGGAACAAAGACAAATCTACTGACGTTTTGTCGTTTCCTCTCGGCGAAAACGGTATGTTTGATTTAAATCCTGAAACAGACTGTTTTCAGCTCGGCGATATAGTTATTTCTATGGAAACTGCTATTGAACAAGCAAAAAGCTATGGTCACACGCTTGAAAGAGAGGTCGCTTTTCTCACCGTTCATTCAATGCTTCACCTGCTTGGATATGACCACGAAGAAGGCGGTCTTGAAGAGATGAGAATGCGCGCCAAAGAAGAAGAGGTGCTTGAGGGCTTGGGACTCGCAAGAGATATAACATACATTAACGGAGAACACTAATGAATAATACGAAATCATGCTTTGCAGCAATTATCGGAAAACCAAATGCAGGAAAATCCTCGCTTATAAATGCTATTGTCGGAGAAAAGGTTGCTATTGTTTCCGACAAACCGCAAACGACAAGAACGCGCATTACAGGCGTATTAACAAAGGGACTCACTCAGTATGTTTTTGTTGACACTCCGGGTCTCCACAAGGCAAAAAACAAGCTGAGTGAGTATATGGTAAAAACTGTCAACGAGTCCATCTGTGACGTTGACGTTGCAGTTCTCGTAACCGATATGGCAAAGGAAGTATTTTCCTCCGAGTTAAAACTTATCGAGTCTATCAATAAATCGAAAATTCCCGCTGTGCTTCTCATAAACAAGATAGATACCGTGGAAAACAAGGAAGAAATTCTTGGCAGAATTGCTATGTTTACGGAGCTTTGTGATTTTGCCGCAGTAATTCCTGCAAGCGTAATCAACAACGACGGTGTTGATATTTTAATGACAGAGCTTGAAAAATTTGCTTTTGAATCCCCTCACTTCTTCCCCGACGATGCCCTCACCGACCAACCCGAACGAGTTATCGTCGCTGAAATAATCAGAGAAAAGGTACTAAATCTCATGCGCGACGAGATTCCTCACGGAATCGCCGTATCAATCGACTTGATGAAAGAACGCGAAAACGGCATCATCGACATAAACGCCACTATCATCTGCGAGCGCGATTCTCACAAAGGCATGGTTATCGGAAAAGGCGGAGCAATGCTAAAAAAAATCGGTTCTCTTGCCAGAGTTGAAGCAGAAAGTTTTCTTGATGCAAAGATAAACCTGCAATGCTGGGTAAAGGTTAAAAACGACTGGCGAAACAAGGAACAGATTATAAAGCAATTCGGATTTAACTGATATGGTTCAGATTACCTCAAATATAACTATTTTTCTTGTGCAAAATAGTTTTGGGGTGATTTATTTGGAACAAAAT
>JAZSEP010000086.1:0-2208 GCA_045531755.1 Oscillospiraceae bacterium
GACATAATAGTTTCAAGCTGTTGCAACGGATGTGAGCTGTCACCGCTTATCGATTGCATCATTCCGTTGCCCAAGTCATACGTCCACGTGGTAGTGCCCATAACAGCTTGGGTAGTTGCTCCATCGCAGGTTACCATAAGCTTTGGAATGCTCGAACCGTCATAGGTATCTACGGTTGGATTTTCGTCTTCCCCAAAAAGCGCTTTGATTTTTGCCGTGTATGCTTCGTCTATCTCATATATGTAGCTCGACCAAGGATTTATTACGGGCTGAATTGTGATATCCTTTCTGTCAACGTCATAGGTGGTTAGAATTGCCTTCATCTCTTCTACGGTTACTGCACCGATAGTGTACACAAAGCTTTGGTCGGCAACGGATTCTCGCGCTGTGTTTGCAAGGTGACACTCGTAGATGCCCTTTGCCATTTCCCACACGTAAACCGTCAGTCCGCCTTCGGTTGGGACGCTGAAGAAATGCGGATGGGTTTGCCTTAGTTGCTCTAATAACCTTGAAAGCTCGGTTGCTTCTTTTTCAGCTTCTTCACGGAAATATTCCTCTGCGGCATTTTGGCAAAATTCTTTTTGCTCGTCAACGTATCTTTGAGAATCAAGTGCTTTACCGTGCAGATACCATGGGAATTTTCCGCGAATGTCGTCAGCATACAAAGAGCCGTCGCGCGGAGTCCAGTATTCTATAAGCTCATAGTGTCCGTGCTCTCCCGTGTGTTTTGCAGTGATTACGGTCGGAAGATGTGAACCGGATTCAAGCTTTATCTTACCGTCCGCGAAACTATACTCTTCATACATCACCCACATATAAACTGTAGTTTCGTTCAGAGATTTGTCAACTCCCAAAACCTTATAGCTTGCAGTAATAAAATTATCACCCGTGTGTTCCTCGCTATAATTATGCTCTGCAATCTGCATATCTATAAATACCGACAGCTCGTCACTTAGCTTTGTTGACATTGGATTTGTCAAGAAACAGACCGCAACTATTACACTTAGCGCTATGGCAACAACTATTATCCAAAACGTAGGCTTTTTATAGTTGAGTACCGATTTCACTCTGTCCTTTACGCCTACCTCACCGAAGGCAAGAGGACAGGCGGCTATCATACGTCGGTTTACACTACAGGTCAAAAGTGCCTGCGAATAGTCGGCTTTTTTCTCGACGTCAAACTCTTTTATTACCTTTTCGTCACAAGCAAGCTCGATATCCTTGCACAGCAATATGTAGCCTATCCACATCAGCGGATTGAACCAATGCAACGTGAGAAGCAGAAATCCGAGAGGCTTCCATAGGTGGTCTTTGCGTCTGATATGTGCGTTTTCGTGTGCAATAACGTATTCCATACTCTGCCCGTTCATATCAAACGGAAGATATATTTTGGGATTTATAAAACCCAGCACAAAGGGCGAAACAACCTTTTCACTCTGGAAGATATTATCACGAAGAAGAACCGCCGTGCCAATCCTGTTTTTCACACGAAGATAACTTATGAGTGTATAGGTTAATAATGCAACAATACCCACAAGCCACAATCCTGCCAGGTAGGGCAGAATGAAGCCGAAGAGGTTGATATCCTTTTCAGGTTGAACCGTTATCGTCGTTTGAGCGATTATCGGATTAATAACGTTATCGATACCCTCAACACCCGAATCTATTGCAGGTTGATTTAATAAAAACTCGGGATTTATCGTTTGCGCGCTCGGAATAAGACTTACTGCACTTTCAAATGAAAACGGGCAGATGAGCCTGATAGCAACAATACCCCAAAGTGATACTGAAATCCATTTGGGAGCTTTTTTGAGCATCAGTCGCAGAAGTAATACCGCAAGCACAACCCAGCCTGCAGATATGCTCATATTGACGAAGCTTAAAAACAATTCACTCATCTTAGTTCTCCCTTCCGATAGCTGTCTATCATCTGCTGAACAGCATCAATTTCCTTTTCGGTCAGCCTTTGATGTTTTGTGAACGCAGCGATAAATGCAGGTAAAGAGCCTTCAAAGGTTTTCTCTACCATTTCGTTAAGCTCTGCGGCTTGTATCTGGTCCTTGCTCACAAGTGAGCTGACAACGGTGTTTTCGTTCTTCAAAACGCCTCTCTCGGACAGACGCTTTATGACGGTATATGTAGTTGTGGGCTTCCAACCGAGCTGTTCTTTGCATATATTCACAAGTTCAGTGCTCTTAATAGGCTCGT
>JAZSEP010000103.1:0-7649 GCA_045531755.1 Oscillospiraceae bacterium
CGCCGTAGCCGCGACAGGTGTTGCAGTCACCGTCGCCTCCGCAGGTGAGGCAATCTAATTTTGAAAACTCGGGCTGGAATTTACTGGAAGTGCCGATGCTGAATATTCCGCCAGAAGATTTTTTCTCGGTCTTTGCCGTTGCTTCAAGGTTGATATAATCGTTCAGCGGCATTACCGCAAGTCCCTCTATTTCAAGAGGCTCAAGCATATTATAAAGCTTTATGTTAAAGTATACGACGCAGTCGTCCTTGCCCGAATCGTCAAAGCTTATCGCTCTGACCGAAACGGAGTAGGCGTATCCCTCGGGCTCTATATAGTAATACAGCCCTATATCCTCTGCCAGATAGTCCTCTTTGTATAACACGCCGTAGCTGTTCATCTCGATTTCGTCCTGATGTCCGCTCAGGCAGTCGCTTGTGTTGTAAAAGTCGCCCGAGATGGTGTCGATGGGAAGGTATACCCTTATCTCCTCGTCAACCTTGTTTTTGTCAAAGTCGGTTATGGTGATTACGTATCTGAACCAATCGCTGTATTTGGAGTTCTGCAGTTTTGCGGTGCCCTTCGCCTTTTCGCCGTTGAAAAGCATAGTCGCGCTTCCTGCAGTTGCGGCATAGTCCTCGCTGTTTTTGGTAATGGTATAGTCGGTGTGCTTGAGGTTTACGGTAAGCTTCTTGTCGCCTTTATTGTAGTACTTGTTTCCGCTCTTTGCATAGGCATCGAAGAACCTGTCGGGATAGGAAAAGTCAAAGGTTTCGACTATCTCTGAGTAGCGGTGTCCCGTGTCGGTCAGGTTGAACATATTGTAATAATTGAGGTAGAGCGTGTCGTTTGTCTGATAGAGAATTACGTCACAGCCCTTGTCGATATTGCTGTGAGTGAGCCTGCACTGCGCGTCAAAGCGAGTAGTTTTAAATCCGATAACCCATCTCTTGTCAATAAAGTTCTCGAAGGTTTTGGTCGCAGGGTCGAAGTACGCCGTGTCTATTATCTCCAAGCCAAATTCGCTTTGCAGCAGGTCGATGTATTCGAGCACCGCCTTTTTGCTGTCTTCGTCGATGCCGATACTCTGCGAGCCCTCGTAGCTGTCCTCTTCGGCTTCGTGAAGCTGTGTTGCCGCGGAGCCGACAAAAAGACTCATATCGGGCAGGTCGAGGATATGGGAAACATAGGCAATATCCTCGGCTGTAAGCTTTTTGGAAAGTGTTCCGCCAAAAACTCCGCATCCCGAAAAGGTGATGCATATTAAAACAATTAAAGCGACTATTTTCTTCACAGTAAAACCCCTTTCGAGCTTATGTTTTCAGTATATCACCCAAAAAGAAAAAGTGCAACCTTGCGGTTGCACTTTGATTTTATTTTCTTGTAGTTATCCAGTTTAAAAATGCGGTGATGCCGATGATGGCGAGGATTACTATCATTATACACGCCATTCCGACGCCCATATACTCGAGGTTTGCCACAAAGTTTTCGGGATTGAAAGTGAAATTCATAGTTTATCCTCCTTAGCCCATAAAGAATTTTAGTATCAGGCCGCCTGCGATTACAGAGGCTATCTGTCCCGATACGTTTACGCCGATGGAGTGCATCAAAAGGAAGTTCTGCGGGTCTTCCTTGAGTCCCATCTTGTGAACGATACGTCCTGACATCGGGAACGCAGAGATTCCTGCCGCACCGATCATCGGGTTTATCTTCTTCTTGAGGAAGAGGTTTAAGAATTTTGCAAACAGCACGCCGCCTGCGGTGTCAAAGATGAACGCAATGAGTCCGAGGCCGAGGATGAGGAGTGTTTCAAGCTTCAAGAACTGTTCCGCTCTCATCTGAGATGCAATGGTGATACCGAGAAGTATTGTGATAAGGTTTGCAAGTACCTTTTGTGCAGTTTCGGAGAGAGAATTGAGCACTCCGCACTCACGGATAAGGTTACCGAACATCAAGCTTCCGATGAGGGATGCCGCGGAAGGTGCGATTACACTTGCAACAACTGTGATGACTATCGGGAAGAGGATTCTTGTTATTCTCTTGACTTCCTTCTGCTCGTAGGGCATACGAATCATACGCTCTTTTTTGGTGGTCAAGAGCTTTATTATCGGGGGTTGAATAATCGGAACGAGCGCCATATAAGAGTATGCCGCTACCATTATTGCACCGAGGTATTTGGATTCAAGCATCTGTGCAACTACTATAGAAGTAGGTCCGTCTGCCGCACCGATGATTGCAATAGATGCCGCGTCGTTGATATCAAAGAACATAGACGCCATACAAAGCGTGAAGAAGATACCGAACTGTGCCGCCGCACCGAATATCATAAGCTTTGGATTGGTGAGCACGGGACCGAAGTCTATCATCGCACCGATACCGATGAACAACAGAAGCGGAAACAGCTCATTAGATATACCCGCCTCAAAAAGCGTGTCCAAGAAGCCTTCCTGTTCTGTTCCGTTAGCGGCAATCTGCGTTACCGCACCCGAAAAAGGTATGTTTACAAGTATTGCGCCAAAGCCTATCGGTAAAAGCAGCGTGGGTTCCATCTCTTTTTTGATGGCGAGGAATATCAGAATTCCGCCTATCGCCCACATAACGAGCTGTTGCCAGGTAATCTGCAACAGGTTTTCCCATAGAATTTCCAATTTTTACACTCCTTCTCAAACAAAAAAGACTCTCACCGCAAAAGTGCGGTAAGAGTCTTGCTTTTTAATACAACGGCGGGTCTTTAGACCGTTTTGACGCCGATTGTCGCGATTTCTCGCAAGCTACTCCCTCTTACAAGGAACAACAAAAGTATACCACCTATTTTTGACAATTTCAAGCCCTAATTTTTGCTGTCGGATATGCGCACCGCCACAAGTGCGGTGATGAGCGAGAGGGAGATAAATCCTCCGACGAGCGAATAAACTCCCGCGCCCAAGAAGAGCGGTGACAGGGACGCGGCTATCGCAATCCACAAAAACATCTTTGCGGCAGCAAGGATTTTTCGGTTGCCTTTTATGGCGTAGATTACGAGCAAAACTATCAAAGCACAGGTCAAAACTGCGGTTATGAAGGGGCCGAAGCTTGCATAACCAAACGTCGTGAGGTCAAAGTAGGAGTAGGTTCTGACCCACGGTTCGCCCTCGGGATTTGCAAATTTCAGCACGGCGGAAACGGGCAAAAGCTCCAAAATCAAGGTGATTACAGGGAAAATCAAAAGCAAAAGTCTTTTCTTCATCGTTTTTCTCCTTTGCGTAGCTTGTATATTGAAACTGCTATCAACAACACCCCTGCAACGTAGGTCGGCCAATACAAAAAGGAATACATTATAAGCCAATTGGGCAGGCTCCAGGATTCAGCGTTTATGAGCTTGTATAAAAACGAAGCGAAGGGCGCTAAAAACGGACAGATGCCCAACAAAAGCAGAATGTTCCAAATCAGTTTGTGTTTCACAAGGATCCCTCCGTTTTTATTGTATGCTTGTGTCAAATTAGGAACAAATTAACCCTTGGCTCCCTCTGACGAGGGAGCTGGATTTTGCGAAGCAAAAGACTGAGGGAGAGAAAAACTACCCCTCCGTCAAAACTCCGTTTTGCCACCTCCCTCGTCAGAGGGAGGCTTGGTTGTCAGCAAACATCGTAACTTGTGGAAGTCATTTCCACAAGTTGAATTTTCCGCATAACAACAAGCTTTTTCTTTAATTTAATATAACATTTTTTATTGTGATTTTCAAGTTATATATGCAAATAGAATTATCCCAAAACCACGAGATAACTCTATTTTTTATGGTATGACAAAAATCATACCGAAGCACCCAAAATCATACGAAAGAGAATACAGTTAAAAACTTTGTTTTTAAGCAGTAAAACCGCCAAAAGTATGACAGTTATTCCTGCCTCGACTTTATCGGAATCCTTTCAACCTAGTTTCAATATAATGATTTTTTGGTAAACCTATCTTACGAGCATTGATGTAAATCTCTTTAGCTGCTTGTAACTCGCCGCTATAGATAAAAGCATTTATTGCAGAATTTATACCAACAACTGATTGCTTATGTATGTCAAAAGGTGTGATAAAGTTTCGCCACTCACCAATTAAAAAGTCGTTAGTAGTTTCAGGATATGATAAACCGTTAAAAAGATTTTCACATAAATTCTTTAATTCTGTTTTATCGAACGATGAAAACCTTGATATAAGCGAAAGATATATAACTCTATAAAACTGATATTCGGGTGTGTATTTCGTTTTTTGAATAAACTTTTCAAAGTTTGATTTTGCATATTCAAGATTGTATGGTGTATGAGATAAAATGGAATTTTTGTATAATGCGGCTCTATGAGCAGCAAACTCTATAAAATAATTATCATAACTAAGGTTCTGTTCGGTTGCTTCTTGATATAATGCCCACCAAAATTCAGAATAGCCAGTTTTTTCAAGAGTTAATCTTTGTGATGCATCACAAACTAACCAATATAAATAACGACAATTTTCAGACTTAATATGTTCATAAAAAGTTTGATGATTACACATCAAGGCATAACCATCTTTAATCAAAGCATAATTATCAGAAATATTCCAATAGCAGAAACCTAAATCTTCAAATTCAGTAACTATATTATTATCTACAACGGATTTCAGGTAATCAATAAGTTGTAAATCTTTTTCTCTTACTTCGGATGTATTAGCAAAACGCTGACCCGTAACTTTTAATTCGATAAAACGTTTCCTTAATTGCTCATCCATATAAATCACCTACCGTTTACATCGTATCTGTTTATATTTATTTTACAAAAGTATTTACGGGATTACAAGGCTTGTAAATTTTAGTTTTTTGTGATATAATATATGTGTAAAATAAAGCAATACAGCCACTACTAACAAAAATGTAGTGGCTGATTTTTTGTCCCTATTGTGCCTCAACCATAGCATATGCGTATAAAGTTAGCAAGAAAAAACAGCACCCGAAAAATCGGGTGCTGTAAATTTCGATAAATCCCATTCGGGAAAGATTATCTCTTTGAGAACTGGGGTGCACGGCGTGCGCCTTTGAGTCCGTATTTCTTTCTTTCCTTCATTCTGGGGTCACGTGTGAGGAAGCCTGCCTTCTTGAGAATCGGGCGAACCTCATCGCCGGACTGGAGAAGTGCTCTGGAAAGGCCGTGACGGATTGCGCCTGCCTGTCCGGATACACCGCCGCCTGCTACTGTGCAAACAACGTCGAACTTGCCGAGTGTATCGGTAAGAGCGAGAGGCTGTCTAACGATGAATTTGAGTGTATCGAGTCCGAAATACTCGTCGATATCTCTTCCGTTGATTGTTACTTTACCTGTGCCGGCATATACTCTGACTCTTGCTACAGAGTGCTTTCTTCTACCGGTACCATAGAAATAAGGTTTAGAATCGTACATCAGATTTGCCTCCCTTCATTAAAGTTCCCAAGCTTCAGGAGCCTGTGCTTCCTGCTTGTGCTGTGCGCCCTTGTAGACTCTGAGTCTTGTGAGAGCCTTACGGCCGATAACTGTATCGGGAATCATTCCCTTTACTGCGAGTGTCATTGCAAACTCAGGCTTCTCAGCCATAAGGGTTGCATACTTAACTTCTTTAAGACCGGAAACCCATCCGGAGTGATGACGGTAATACTTCTGCTCGAGCTTCTTTCCTGTGAGAACTGCCTTCTCTGCATTGATGATAACTACGAAATCACCGCAGTCAGCATGGGGTGCAAATGTGGGCTTATGTTTTCCGCGAAGGATAGTTGCTGCAACTGTTGCTACACGGCCCATGGGCTTTCCTGCAGCATCAAGTATATACCACTTACGATTTTTCAAATCTTCTGCTTTAGGCATATAAGTTGACATGTCTATGTCCTCCTCTTTCTTTTTTCTTATTGAACCTGTACTATTATATATAACCCGTTTTGGTTTGTCAAGAGCAAAATCGCCGAATTTTTAATTTACAGAGCTATTTCTCTGCTTTTCTCTCGTTTTCTCGCGTTTTTTCTCATTTTCTCATTTGTCATTTCATTTTTTAATATTGACATCAAAACTCATAATGATATAATGTATTTATCACCATTTTGGAGGGAGTTTATGGTAAAATTCAACCGCTACAAAAACGGTCTGAAGCGCGCTATAACGCTGAGCTATGACGACGGTCAGAAGCAGGACGCAAGGCTTGTTGAAATCTTTAACAGATACGGTATGAAAGCCACCTTCCATCTGAACGGTGAGCGGTATCTGGAGATGACCGACGAGCAGTTAAAAGAGGTTGCAAGCATATATGACGGGCACGAAGTCAGCTGTCACACCCTTCATCATCCGCATCTTGAAACTCTGCCGATGCAGATTGCCACCAAGGAAATCACCGATGACAAGGCAATTCTTGAAAAGATGTGCGGATACATTGTGCGCGGTATGTCATATCCCTACGGCACGTACAACGATGACGTCATTAACGCTATGAAAGCTGGCGGTATGGAATACAGCCGCACGGTTAATTCCACGAACTCGTTTGCTATCCCAAAGGATTTTATGGTTTGGAATCCCACCTGTCATCATAACGCTGACCTTTTGGGGCTTCTCGAAAAATTCCACAGCATCTCCTGGAATGACCTGCCCTTATTTTACGTTTGGGGACATTCCTATGAGTTTGACCGTCAGAACAACTGGGAAAAAATCGAAGAGTTCTGCGAGAAGGCTTCGGGGCACGAGGGCGTCTGGTATGCTACGAACATTGAGCTTGTGGACTATATAAACGCATTGAAGCAGATAAAATTCAGTTGGGACAGGCGCCTTGCGTACAACCCCACTGCAACTGACGTATGGATTGAAGTTGACAACCAAGCGGTGAAGATTGGCGCGGGCGAAACCGTTGACCTTGGTCAAGCCGCTGTGAAATAAGGAGTTTTTATTATGAGTAATCTTAACATTGTATGTCTTGACCTTGAGGGCGTTTTGGTGCCTGAAATCTGGATTGCGTTTGCAGAAGCGAGCGGTATTCCCGAATTGAAGCGCACGACCCGCGACGAGCCCGACTATAACAAGCTGATGGCTTGGCGTCTTCAGATCCTTAAGGAGCACGGCCTCGGACTTAAGGAGATACAGGAGACCATCGCAAAAATCGACCCTATGCCCGGTGCAAAGGAGTTTTTGGACGAGCTTCGTTCTCTCACTCAGGTCATTATTATAAGCGACACCTTCACACAGTTTGCCGCTCCGCTTATGAAGAAGCTCGGTATGCCGACCATCTTCTGCAACACTCTTGAGGTTGCGGACGACGGCACGATTACGGGATTTAGAATGAGATGCGACAAATCCAAGCTTTCCACAGTTCGCGCTCTGCAGTCGGTAGGCTTTGAGACCGTTGCCGCAGGCGACAGCTACAACGACCTCGGTATGATTGAGGCAAGCAAGGCTGGATTTTTGTTCCGTTCCACCGAAAAGATTAAGCTTGATTACCCAAATCTCCCTGCATACGAAGAATACAACGACCTTTTGGATGCCATCAAAAAGGTTCTGTAAAAAAACTGAAGCCGATGCGAAAAATCGCATCGTCGTTTTAATATTAATACCAGCCTATTATCCAGGAGCCTTCTTCTACAAAGTTGATTATTTCCTTGAGAGAATTGAGGATAGCCATTTCGCTTTCGGTAGACGTCGGTGTATTTACATAATCGTTATAGT
>JAZSEP010000040.1:0-8381 GCA_045531755.1 Oscillospiraceae bacterium
GGATGCCTTGCGGCGACGGATTTTGATCGGGCGTTCACGGTATTTCACAACATATTTTTTGCAGGGAAGGAAAACTGGCTTTTCGACAGCAGTACCGACGAGATAATAACGGCTTTGCCACAGGAGTTCTTTATGAACTGCGCGATACTCATCCTTGCACTTCTACTTTTGGGATGCGCCGTGTTTGTTGCCGTTGATTTTTTGGTGTTCAGAAAATGCCCGTTGAAAAGCCTTAGTAAGAGGCACTTCGTGCAGATATAATTGGAGGTAACAATGAAAAAGCTACTTGCTATAATTACTATAACGGCGGTTCTGCTCTGCGGATGCGGGCAGGCCGATACCGCTTCGGGCGGAGAGGACAAAAAGCCCAACACAAGCTGTACCCTGTCCGACGGTTGCGAAGAATCAACCGAGGGTGGCAACGCCGACAAAACCGAGATAAACCTCGACGCAAAAAGCGGTCAGGAAGCGCTCGAAAACGCGATGAAAGCCGTAAAAGCCCTTGACGAAGAGGGCGTTTCGCGCTATCTCGGCGCGGATTTCTGGGAATGGATCCTTTCGGCAAAGGACGAAAACAAGTTTAAAATCGTCGAGAGGGCAATTCCCTATATGACCTATGAGTTTACGGGCTTTGAATCGGGCGACAACATTGTCAACGGCACCGTAAAGATAAAATGCCTTGATTTAGGATATCTGTTTCTGGATACACAGGCGCGTCTGAACGACTGGTATGAGGCGATGGCGCTTGAGGGACTTGAGGTCACCTACGAGGGCAAGACAAGCGAGCTCTACAGAATTTTCCAGAGCGAGCTCGACGACCCTGACACCTTCAGATACTGCGAGAGCGAGGTCACGCTTCAGGCGTACAAGCCCGATGGCAGTGACGATTGGTACCTCGCTCGCACCGACGACTTCGTACACGCCCTGTTCGGCACGGTCACCTGGGGAATGGGAATGAATTAAAAGGAATGGTGAGAAATATGAAAAAGCTTATATGTATAATTCTTGCGATAGTTATGACAGTTTCCTTTGCCGCGTGCGGTAAGGAATCTCCCGAAAAAGCGGCTGACAACGCGCTGAAAGCCGTTAAAAATCTCAACCCCGTCGGCATTGCGAAGTATTTTGGCGACGATACGGTTGATGATATGGATATCGACGAAATTTCGGCTGAAGAGCTGAAGGTTCTCAAAAAATTCCTCTCCAAGACAAGCTGGGAGATTCTCGGCTCGGTTGTGGACGGGGATGACGCGACCGTTACCGTCAAAATTACAGCTATTGACCCCTCGCCTATCTTTCAAGAGGTGATTGAAGAGCTTCGCGATGATGTACTTTCCTCGTTTTTAGGTTCTGCCCCCGACGAAGAGGAGATGAAGAAAGAGGCGTTGGAGGTTATTGACGAGATGATTTCCGAAAAGGACGTTCAGATGAAAACCAACACGGTCGAGCTTGATATGACCCTCACCGAAAAGGGCTGGAAGATGGATGTAGACGCGTCTATACTCGGCTCGTTTGCGGGAAGTCTTGGGGATTTGTTGAGCTGAATGGCTTCGCCATAGCTAAATATTGTACCTGCGGTACAAAGCTAAATGTTCGCAGAGCGAACGCTAAATATCACTTCGTGAAGCTAAATGTTGCTTCGCAACGAAGAACTCAACGGGCGACCGGTGGTCGCCCCTACGGACATTTTCTTTATAATACGAAAGGAGAAAACAGTTGAAAAACAAGCGTCCAAGTGACAAAAAGTGGCTTTTGGAGCTACTAAACCGCCGTGTGATAATCGCGCTTCTGATTATCGCACAGTTTGCCTTTCTGGCATATTTTATAATAAGCTCAAGCCGTTTGTCACAGTATCTTTCCGCGTTTTTCAGTGTATTGAGCGTGGTTGTCGCGCTCCACATAATCTCGCAGAGAGGGCGCTCCGCCTACAAGCTTTCGTGGCTTTTTCTGGTGCTTGCCTTTCCCCTGCTGGGCGGATTTTTGTATCTGTTTTTCAACTTTCAATCCTCGCTTCGCGTCTTCAAAAGGCGCTCTGCGCGCGCCGAGAAAAAGGTTTCGGGCTATTTTTCGCTTGCAAACCCCGTTTTAAACACCGCTGTTGAAAAACTGCCGAAATATTCCCGACAGATAAAATATCTTCAGGACACGGCAGGCTTCCCAATCTTTGACAGAACGCGCACGCGCTACCTCTCCCCCGGCGAAGAGTTTTTGCCCGTGCTTTTGGAGGAGCTTGAAAAGGCAAAGGAGTATATCTTCCTTGAGTTTTTCATAGTTCAAGAGGGTGAGATGTTCGACTCCATCCTCGAGGTTCTGAAAAGAAAGGCAAAAGAGGGAGTCCGTGTCAGGATTTTATACGATGATATCGGGTGCTTTTTCCTTCTGCCGAAGGACTACGTCACCACCCTCAAAAGCTTTGGCATCGAGGCGGCGGTTTTCAACCCCTTCACCCCCTTTCTCACCGCTTCGCAGAACAACCGCGACCACAGAAAGATTGTTTCCATCGACGGCAAGGTCGCCTTCACGGGCGGAATAAA
Source organism: Oscillospiraceae bacterium (assembly GCA_045531755.1). Classification (GTDB taxonomy): domain Bacteria; phylum Bacillota; class Clostridia; order Oscillospirales; family Ruminococcaceae; genus UBA11540. Next base: position 2,532 of record JAZSEP010000040.1, read on the forward strand.
TCTTGCCGACGAGTATATAAACGCCTTTGAAAAGCACGGCTACTGGAAGGACTCCGCCGTTATGCTCTCGGGCAAGGCGGCGTGGAGCCTCACCCTCATTTTCCTGCAGAACTGGGAGCTTGTCACGGGCGCCAACGACGACGTAAAGGCTCTTTTCCCGTGGACTATCGACGAGTGCGCCGAGCAAAGCGATGGCTTTGTACAGCCCTATGCCGACTCTCCGCTCGATACCGAGCCCGTCAGCCAGGAGGTCTATATGCAGATGATTGCCGATGCAAAGCGGTATCTCTACGTTATGACCCCGTATCTTATAATCGACGACAATATGGTTTCTGCGCTCACCCTCGCCGCAAAGAGCGGAGTTGACGTGCGGATTATAACCCCGAAAAAATGGGATAAAAAGGCGGTGCACATGACCACGCGCTCCTACTATCCCGAGCTTATCAGGGGCGGTGTCAAAATCTATGAGTTCACCCCCGGCTTCGTACACACCAAGGCGATGGTCTGCGACGACGAGGTTGCCGCAATCGGTACGGTGAACCTCGATTTCAGAAGCCTGTATCTGCACTTCGAGTGCGGAGTCAAGGTGTATGAAAGCTCGGCGGTCACGGCGCTGAAGGAGGATTTTCTGGCAACCGTCAAAAAGTGCGACCCGATTTTTGCCGACGAGATAAAACCCGGCTTCTTCAGAAGACTCGGAAGAGATATTTTGAGATTATTTGCTCCTTTAATGTAAGAAGGTGATTTTATGAAAACAGCAGTAATAACAGGTGCGTCGAGGGGTATCGGGCGCGCGATTGCAAAGGCTTTTGCGCTTGCAGGATACTCGGTTGTCGCGACCTACAACAGCGACAAAGACGCTGCCGACAGTCTTATAAAGGAGCTCGACGGCTGTGACATAACCTTCTGTCAGCTTGACGTGACAGATTTCGACAAGGTCAACAGCTTTTCGACAGAATTGTTGAAAAACCGCGCGGTTGACGTGCTTATAAACAATGCGGGAATTGCCCGACAAAAGCTTTTCACCGACGTCACCCCCGACGAATACCGCAAAATGATGGCAACCAACGCCGATTCCGTCTTTTTCGTCACGCAGGCGTTTGCGCGCGATATGATAAAAAGGCACAAGGGCAGTATTATAAACATATCGTCGATGTGGGGACAGGTCGGCGCTTCCTGTGAGGTTGACTATTCGATGTCAAAAGCGGCGGTAATCGGCTTCACAAAGGCGCTTGCAAAGGAGCTGGGACCGTCGGGAATCACCGTAAACTGCATCGCGCCCGGAGTTGTCGAGACCGATATGGTTAAATGCTTGGGCGAAGATGTGCTGAAGGAGCTTGCCGACGAAACACCGCTTTGCAGAAATGGCAAACCCGAGGAAATTGCAAAATTAGCCCTCTTTTTAGCAGAGGACAACTTTATAACAGGACAGATACTCGCCCAAAACGGCGGATTTGTGATATGACGCTTCGCGTCAGCTAAATTTTCGCTTCGCGAAAGCTAAATTGTGGCTTCGCCACAGCTAAATGTTGCCGTTGGCAACGCGGAAAGGAGAACAAAATGAAAGCTGTAGTAACTGTAATCGGAAAGGACACCGTGGGAATACTGGCAAAGGTCAGCTCCTGCTGTGCAAAACACAACGCAAACGTCATCGAGGTCACCCAATCGGTGCTTCAGGATATGTTCGCAATGATTATGCTCATCGACATCAAGGAATTGAGCGGAGATTTCTCCCTGCTCTCCGACGAGCTCAAGGCTCTCGGCGAGGATATGGGACTTTCCATCCACGCGATGCACGAGGACGTGTTCAACACAATGCACCATATATAAGCTCTACTTTGCATATTTTCCCGCCTTGCTTGCGTTTGCTTTTGAAATGTCCACACATTCCTGCAAGCCGCACGCTTCGCCTTTCGGAAAAATCTGCTGTGTAGAACAGTGCAAGGGATTGGGTGCAACAAGATAAACAGGCGACCGGACAATGTTCGCACAAACGCGCCGAGGGCGCAAAGCTAAATAGTCGGCAGAGCCGACAGCTAAATAATCTCGCGTTGCGAGATAGCTAAATGTGGCAGAGCCACGCTAAATAGTGCGACTGAAGTCGCACAGCTTTTAAATGAGGTACATATATGCTTAACACCAACGATATTCTCGAAACCATATCAATGATTCAGGACGAAAACCTCGACATCCGCACCATCACGATGGGAATTTCCCTGCTTGATTGCTGCGACGAGGATATAGATAAAGCCTGTGAAAAGGTTTACAACAAAATCACCACCAAGGCAAAGGATCTTGTAAAGGTCGGTGAGGAGATTGAAAAGGAATACGGAATTCCGATAATCAACAAGAGAATTTCCGTCACTCCAATCGCCATTCTGGCGGCTTCTGCAAAGGGTGACCCCGTGAAATTTGCCCTCACCCTCGACCGCGCCGCACAGACCTGTGGCGTAAACTTCATCGGCGGATATTCGGCTTTGGTACAAAAGGGCTTTTCCGCAGGTGACCGCGAGCTCATCGAGTCCATACCGCGCGCCCTTTCGATGACCGAGCGCGTCTGCTCGTCTGTCAACATCGGCTCGACCAAGACGGGTATCAACCTCGACGCCGTAAAGATGATGGGCGAGGTGGTCAAAAGCTGCGCAGAATTAACCGCTGACCGCGACTGTATAGGCGCGGCAAAGCTCGTCGTTTTCTGCAACGCGCCAGAGGATAATCCCTTTATGGCAGGCGCTTTCCACGGCGTTGGCGAGCCCGACTGCATCATAAACGTCGGCGTTTCCGGCCCCGGTGTTGTCCGCGCGGCTCTTTCTAAAGCTCCCGACGCAAACATAACCGAGGTTGCGGATATTATAAAGAAAACCGCATTCAAGATAACGAGAATGGGTCAATTGGTCGGCACGCAGGCGTCAAAGCGCCTTGGCGTTCCCTTCGGTATCGTTGACCTCTCGCTCGCTCCCACCCCTGCCGTCGGCGACTCGGTGGCGCACATACTCGAGGAAATCGGACTTGAGCAGTGCGGAGCGCACGGCACAACCTGCACCCTCGCGCTTCTAAACGACGCTGTCAAAAAAGGCGGAGTTATGGCATCCTCACAGGTCGGCGGTCTGTCGGGCGCGTTCATCCCCGTGACCGAGGACGCAGGAATGATTGACGCCGCAAGAGCAGGCACGCTTTCCATTGAGAAATTAGAGGCGATGACCGCAGTTTGCTCGGTCGGCCTTGATATGATAGTCATCCCCGGCGACACCCCTGCCACCACCATCTCGGCTATCATCGCCGACGAGGCGGCAATCGGTATGGTAAACTTCAAGACCACCGCCGTCAGAGTTATCCCTGCGGTCGGCAAAAAGGACGGCGAGGAATTAAATTTCGGCGGACTTCTCGGCAACGGCCCCGTCATGAAGCTCTCCAAGATGTCTTCTGCCAAGTTCATCGAAAGAGGCGGTCAGATTCCCGCCCCGATGCAGAGCTTGAAAAATTAAAAATTTTTCAGCTAAATTCACCCTGTGGGTGAGCTAAATAGACCTGCGGTCAGCTAAATATCACTTCGTGAAGCTAAATGTTGCTTCGCAACGCCGGCGGTGAATTTTATTTAGCTGCGAAGCTATTTAGCTATCGAGCTGAAAGCGAGATTATTTCGCTTTGCGGGTCACCGCAAAATTTAGCTAAAAGAGGTACGATTATGGCAGAGAGTGTAATGCTTGACAAAGCAAAAGATTTTGCAGTTGATATAGTCCTGTTATGCAGAGAGGTAAAAGCCACTCACAAAGAGGGCGTCCTAACAAATCAACTTGTCCGTTCTGCTACCTCAATCGGCGCTAATATCCACGAATCAAAATATGCTCAGGGTTCAGCAGATTTTATTAGCAAAATGCAGATTGCACTAAAAGAGTGCTACGAGTCGGAGTATTGGTTGGAGATTCTCAACCGCACAGGATTCATAGATGATGAAAAGCACCGCTTTGTCGCGGGAAACTGTGGGCAGATCAGAAGGATGTTGATTTCTTCCATAAACACTGTCAAGGAGAAAACAGCTAAATAGACCTGCGGTCAGATCCCCGCCCCGATGCAGAGCTTGAAAAATTAAAAGAGAAAACCAAACAAAAAACCGACTTGCAAACCAAGTCGGTTTTTGTTGACTCTGAAAGAATTTCTGTGTATAATTAAAAGTAACGTAATACCTTTGAGGAGGATATAGTATGAAATGTTATAGATGCGGATTTGAAGCTGAGCAGGATTTCGAGGCTTGCCCCGTTTGTGCGACCTACGTGACACCCGTCAATCCCGTGGCAAACAAGGTTTTGTCGCTGATTAAGGACAAGCTGTTTTTGGTTTTATGTATTCTGCTGACCATCTCCTGCGTTGCAACAATTTTCAGCGGAGGCGGCGTTCCGGTAACAGCCATTCTCACCGTGATTTTTCTCTGGATTGTTTTTTCTAAGGGTCAAGAGGGCATCGTCGATGCGAAGGCTATGCGCTGTGTCAGCGGTGTCGTATATGCCGAGTATATTATAATGAACGTTTTGGCGGTATTGTTTGCGGTTCTCGGAATTCTGATGGGCGTTCTGATGTCCTTCATCAGCAGCAGCACGGAGCTTATGCAAGCATTTGCGCAGGGCTTTTCTATTAGCGGACTTCCGTTTGATATAGACGTAACCAAGGCGCTTGCCGTTGGTATAGGCTGGGCTGTCGCAGCCGCATGCGTCTTCCTCGCTGCAATTGTTTTTGTGATAAACCTCTTTGCCTGGAAGAAGCTCCACGGTTTTGTCAAGTCGGTTTACAAGTCTGTTGAAAGCTGGGGCACAACGCCTGTTATAAACGCAAAAGTAGCAAAAATCTGGCTTTGGGTATTCGGTATCCTTTCGGCTGTAGGCGCTCTCGGCTCCTTTGCCGACATCCTCGTGTTTGCAGGAAACGGCGCTGCCGCTGCGGCATACATCATCGGTGCTCTTCTCGTCAACAGGTATTTTGTAGAAAAGGAAACGTTTGAAGCTCCCGCGGCAGAAACAATGTGATGAACAGGTGCGGGTTTCGCTTTGCGAAAACCCCACCTTTGTTATCTCTGTTCTACCCTCAACCGCACAAGCTCCTCGGGGATGCCGAAGATTGAGGACAGCTCGCCTGTCGAGAATTCGCGGTACTCAAAAAGCTCCTCGTCGCAGATGAGAAAGCAAACCGCAAAGAGATTTGCTTCATATTCAAAGCTTTCCACCGCTAACCGCGTCCGCGACCGCAGAAAATAGGTGTTTGTCGTCGGATGCAGCAGCACGTGACCCAGCTCGTGCGCCAGGGTCAGCCGTTGTTCGTTTTCCGACAGGTCCTTATTTATATGCACGAACTTCTGTCGGCACGCGGTATTGAAGTAGCCGTTTATCGTCCCCAAATCCTCATACAAAACGATAATTCCAAGGCACCTCGCCAGCTCAAACGGGTCAGAGGTGTCATATTTTTTTCTGATTTTTTCGGCAAACCTTTTCATTTTGCACTCCTTCAACGCCGACGGCAACGGGAACCTCGACGTTAAGTTAAGTATAGCAAAGACGTTGTCCTATAAGAAGGACAGAGCCCGACCACTCGCGGTGCGAGGAGGAGGGAGGGCGATTGTCGGAAAAAACAAGGAGCAAAGATGCCGAGCGCTGCCGGTGGCAGATGAAGCGACGGCATGCTTTGGCGCCGTCGTCCGTTGGTTGTGAGCGAAGGCGAAACGAACAACGGCTAACGACAAGAGAAGCTATGTTCGCACTATCTTTCGGGAAACATCTTCCATATCATAGGGGATATTGTCGGAAAAAACAAGGAGCAAAGATGCCGAGCGCTGCCGGTGGCAGATGAAGCGAGGAGGTCTTT
>JAZSEP010000117.1:0-19250 GCA_045531755.1 Oscillospiraceae bacterium
GACAGTGCTTCTGTACAGATGGTAGAGTACACGGTAAACTACGTTGACGCAGAGGGTAATCCCGTTGCCGAAGCAAAGACCGCTTCGGGAGTTGTCGGTGCTACAGTAACCGAAACTGCGGTTGAGGTTGAAGGTTACACAGCTGACGAAGCAACAAAGTCCATCACACTCGTTGACGGTACAAACACCATCACCTTCACCTATACAGAGAGCACCGTCAGCCAGCCTGTAAGCTTAACGCCTTCCTCTGTAACCACCACCTTTCCGGCGGCGGACTCAATCTACAAGCCCGTCAGCGGAATTATAAACGGTGTGTTTGCTACAGGCAATTACAACTACTTCCAGGGTGCGAACATCGGAACTACCGGTGACGGAACGTCTGTTCTTGGAAACTTTATTTTTGAATTTGACACCCCCGTTAACCTCACAGAGATCTTCTTCCAGATGGGTAGTTCCAACCATATCCTGAAGGGTACCATCTACGGCTCCAACGACCTTGGCACCTGGACACCTATTCATCAGCTCGGTGCAGACGCTGATCTCACCTGGGCAACCGCTTCCGTAGGTAAAACAAACACGCAGACTATCTCCCACGAAGGCTACTACAAATACTTTAGAGTAGACGTAACAAAAGCCTCGGGAAATTGGCTCGTTTGGGTTGAATCCACCTTTATGGGAATTGAAAAGGTCGAGGAGATTGAATCCCTCGGTGCAAGCATTCGACTTGAAGGAAACGGCCTTTCCGCAGGTCTTCGCTTTGCGGCACAGGTCAACAAGGCATTGGCAGGAATCGAAGGCACATACACATACTCTGACAACGCAGAGATAAAGTTTGGTATGTACCTGCTTCCCAAGGAGATGCCCGGTGAACACCTGACCCTTACAGCATATCTTGCAAACGGCGTTCAGGACGCTCTCGACGTTCCTGCAAAGAACATTCTCGCACAGGACGATGATATGATCCAGTACACAGCGGTTCTCACCGACATTCCTACGAGTGCTTATTCACAGGAAATCATCGCAGTTCCCTATATGGTCAAAAACGGCAACTACACCTATTACAACGAGCTGACAAGGTCCTATTCGGGCGTTGCACAGGCAGCTCGTGAAACCACCTATTCCGATAGTGCAATAGCTGCCACTACAGATCAAGAACTCAAGGCAGAGATGCAGGCTATTGCAGACGAACTTGACAAAATCATCGAGGTTGCAACAGGAAAACCTGTATTGCGAACATTACCTTTTTCAAGAGGTCTTAACGTAAACAGAATGGAAACCTTCTTGTCGGAAAATCAATATGGTTTCTTTGAAACCGGTATTGAAGAGCTGACAAATGAATCCACCTATACCAATATAAAGAGTCAAGGCTTCGACCATGTGCGTTTGCCGATCAATTTCTACACTATCTACTATGAGGCAACAAGCTACGGCTACACCACCGAACAGTTGATGGGATACGTTGATACTGCAATTGATTTGGCTACAAAGAATGACTTGTACGTAATTCTCGATTTCCACGGATGGTTTTATATCGGTGAAGAGGAAAACGATTATGATGAGTTCTTATATTGCTGGACACAGGTTGCTGAGCGATACAAGGACTACTCGGATATGTTGGTCTTTGAATTGTTGAACGAACCGTGGTACACAAACGGTAATCCGCAGCAGTATCTCTCGGATTCTCGACTCAATCAGATGCAGGCGGATGCGATAGAAATCATCCGTAATACAGGTTCAAACAACGCAGAACGTCTTATCATATGCTGTACAGCAGACGGAAACAAAGCATGGAAAATAAGTGCTTTGCAACTTCCTGACGACGATAATCTTGCTCTCGCAATACATCAGTATAGTCCGTATAACTTTACACATCAAAACTTCTCTTGGGCAGGCTTGGGTGGAAAGACAACAACACTCGAGGCAGAGGGTGGATTCACAAGCAACACCGCATGGGACTTCCAACAGATTTTAAAATTCATGGAAGAAACAGGCATACCGGTTGTACTCAATGAATTTGGTGTTAACCTTGATAAAGCGACTGATGAAGATGTTGACACCTATCTTAGAGGCATAGTAACATTCTGTGAAACCAACAACATTCCTTGGGCATACTGGCAGTATAGCGACGGATATTCTGCCGAAGGTGCGATGGCACTTTACCGCAAAACAAGTTACTCTGGAAGTCAAGCGTGGGATACAGATGCTCTGGATGCTTTGTTTTTAAGATAAAAGCGTATAGCCCAACAAACAATAGAACACACAGAGCAACAAATTAAACTCAAAAAGGCGAACATTTCGGTGTTCGCCTTTTGTGTTGCAAAACGGCTCGTGTTATGGTACAATTAAAGAAAAACAATCGGAGTTTTTATGGATTTCAGAAAAGCCACTACGAATGATATAGACAGAATAATGGAAATTTTCGCCGCGGCGAGAAAGCGCATTGCCTCGCTTGGCATAAATCAATGGCAGGACGGCTATCCGCAAAGGGAGGTTATCCTGGAGGATATAGCGCTTTCGCGCTCATACGTCGGCGAGGTTGACGGAGTGATTGTCGCAACCGTTATGCTGATGACCGACAACGAGCCGACCTACGACGTGATATACGATGGGAAATGGGAGCTCGACGGCGACTACCTCACCATTCACAGAATTGCGCTCGACGGCGCGCTCTGCGGTACGGGAGCGGCAAAAAAACTGATGGACTTTGCCGAAGGCGAAGCGGTAAAACGCGGTATGAGAAGTATCCGCGTCGATACCCACGAGGGCAACCTGCCAATGCGAAAAAATCTTGAAAAAAACGGCTATGGCTACTGCGGAATCATACACCTCAAAAACGGCGCAGAGCGGGTAGCATATCAAAAGGAAGTGCAGATATGAGGATAAAAGACGGATATGTTTTAAGAAAGGTTGCGGACAGCTACGTGGCAATTTGTGTCGGAGCGGAAAACGAGGGCAGAGTGGTCAGAACCAACGCAACGGGCGCGTTCTTGTGGGAGCTTCTTAAAAACGACACCGACGTCGAAGGCCTCACAAAAGCGCTCACAGAAAAGTATCAGATAGACGAAAAAACCGCGCAGGACGCGGTGGAGAGCTTCTTGGAAAGCTTGCGAAAGGGAGATTTGCTTGCGTAAGGTTCTGCCGATGACCGAGATAGCGCCCATGATAGAAAAGGCGTTTGAAGACGGCAAGGAGTTCAACCTGATAACCGCAGGCACGAGCATGCTTCCGATGCTTCGCGACCGAAAGGACACGGTGGTTCTCCGTAAAGTCGACGGAAAACTTAAAAAATATGACCTTCCGCTGTATAAAAGGGCGGACGGCAGCTTTGTCCTGCACAGAATCGTCGGCAAGGGCAAGGAAGGCTATAGGATGAGTGGTGACAATCAGCTTGCGATAGAATATCCCGTCACCGACGGGCAGATAGTTGCAGTTGTGTCCGCATACATAAAAGACGGAAAAAGAACTTCCGTGAATTCGATAGCCTATAAATTCTACTGCTTTTGGCATTGCAACGCAGTAAAGCCCATAAGAAGTCTTAAACAGAAGCTAAGACAGGCGGTGAAAAGATGAAAGGAACAACGAAATGGCTCTATAAGGGACTGAAACCGCACCTTTGGATGTTCGCACTGCTCATCCTTCTCAACGCTCTTCTGGCAGGCGCACAGGTCTACTTTGCCGTTGCCGTCAAAAACGTTATCGACTCCGCAATAGCACAGGACGGAAAAACGGGTATCGCAGCGGCGATAATCGTCGCAACCGTGGTTCTGCAGCTGGCGCTCCGCGCCCTCTGCGGATATATCGAAACAAAGCTCAAGGCAAAGCTTGAGATAAGCTATAAAACCTCTATGTTCAAATCCATCCTCAAAAAAGACTACTCTTTTTTGAGCTACCACAGCGGCGACGTTATGACGAGGCTCACAAACGACGCGCAGGTCGTAAGCGACACAATGACGCGCCTGCTGCCGTCCTTCGTGTCGATGGCTACAAGACTTGTCGGCGTTTTCGTGCTTATGTTCACCTTTGACACGAAGTTCACTCTGCTGTTGATGGGCGGCGGAATTTTTGTGATAGTGATATCGCGCCTTCTGAAAAACGCTATGAAGCGAATGCACAAAAAAGTGCAGGAAACCGACGGAAAATGGCGCTCCTATGCCCACGAGATTTTAAGCCACCTGCCTGTCGTTTGGGTTTTCGGCGCGGACGGCGAGGTTACAACCCGTTCTCAGAAGCTTCAGAACGAAAACCTCAAGGCAAAGATAAAACGAAGCTTTTTGCACATTGGAATGAGCTCGGTCTACGGTGTGCTTTTTGAGGGAGCATACCTCTATACTCTCATCTGGGGCGCGTTCAATCTGGGACCTGCCTTTACGTACGGCACCCTTTCGGCAATGCTAAACCTCATAACCCAGCTCACAGCACCGCTCTCAAACATCTCAAATATCTTTTCGCAGACGGCAAATATGACAGCCTCAGCCGAGCGAATGATGGAGATTGAAAACTTCCCCGAAAGAGAAAAAACGACCGAAAACTATCGGGAACTTCTCGAGAAGACAACCTTCTCGCTTTCCATAAACGACATTCACTTTGCCTATGAACGCGAAGAGGTGTTCAAGGGCGCGACAACTACCATAAACAAAGGCGACTTCGTGGTAATTTCGGGAGCCTCGGGCATCGGCAAAAGTACGCTCTTCAAGCTCTTGTTGGGGCTTGCGAAGACCTCGAGCGGAGAGATAACCCTCGACCTTGAAGATAAAAAAATTCCCGTGGCAACCGCTCTTCGCGGTGCGGTGGGATACGTTCCGCAGGGCAACCTCATCTTCAGCGGTACCGTTCGCGAAAACATCGCCTTTGCAAAGCCCGACGCTACCGACATGGAGATAACCCGCGCGGCAGCTTTGAGTTGTGCCGACGAGTTCATCGAACAGCTTCCCGACAAAGCTGAAACGATAATAGGGGAAAGAGGTTTCGGACTCTCGGAGGGTCAGATTCAGCGCCTTGCTATCGCCCGCGCGATACTCTACGACGCACCCGTCATTCTGCTTGACGAGGCAACGTCGGCGCTCGACGAGATAACCGAGAAAAAGGTGCTCAGAAACCTCAAAGACCTCGGAAAAACCGTCGTGCTGATAAGCCACAAAAAAGCGGCGCTCGAAATCTGCACAAGAAATATCACCGTCACAGACGGAAGATTTGAAGAAAAAACCGCAGGCACTGCAAACTGACTTGATTTTTGTACGCAGATAGTGTACAATTAACACATCAAATTTTTTAAAGGGGAACAGTATGAAGAAATTCGTTTTACTTACAGCGATTATAACCGTGTTTGCCGTTTTGGCAGCCTGCAAATTCGGGGCAACAGACACAAGCTCCAATACGCCCAGTAGTGAAATCGCCGATTCCGTGACAGGTGAATCCTCAGAAGGAATCATAATCGACGACACAGGAGCACCCATAAGCTCCGGGTCGGACAACCAGGACACAAGCAGCGGTTCTGCCTCTTCAGTCGGCGGAAATGAGCAACAGTCGAGTGGCTCGTCCAATCCTGCTGCAACCACGTCCTCAAGTACCACCTCGTCCAACACCACGTCCTCTTCTGCAACCTCCTCCACAGCTTCCGAGGAAGGTAACAGCGGAAGACCGGGCGACACAGACTGGGGACAGGAACCGTCTTCAGCTCCCGAGGATAACGAGGGGGACTACGGTGATACGAACTGGGGACAGACCCAAACGCCTGTAGCACCGCCCACGGTAGAACAACCGACAAAACCTCCTACGGTAGAGGATGAACAACCGACAACACCTCCCACGTCCTCGACGCAGGACCCCGACGGTCCGGGTTGGATTGACGGCTGGTATTAAAATCAAAAGAACTTACGGAATTTCCGTAAGTTCTTTTTTATGCTATCGTTGTTTTTGCCGAGCCGTCAAAAAGCTGTGTTGCCGTTCCGTTTTGGTCAACTGCAAAGAAATCGGTGGCGATAAATCTTGACGTCAGCTTCGAAAGGATGCTGTTTTCGCCTCTCGGCATACCCGTAACAACCGTCACCACACGGTTTTCCTTTATGAAGTTGGAAAGCACCTTGTAGGGATTGTCGGAATAGAAAACGTTCATCACGGCATCGTGCTTTTTGGAAACGGAAAACAGATACTCGATGCTTCGGGAATCCTGCTTTGAAAGGTCAGGGTCGGAAACGTTTATAACGCACAGCGAAGAGCCGTCAACGTCGGCAAGCCTTCTTGCCGCGCGGATAATTCTCTCACAGTTCATCTGGTCGGTAACACAAGCGAGGGTCACAGGCCTCTTTTGCATACAAAAACCCACTTTCTCGGGAAATCTCCCGTCGTTGCTTTAAGTATAACACGCAAAAATGAACAATCTTAGTCTTTATTTATAAGACTTTTTAAAAGGTCTATGTTTCTTTTCTTTCGTCTTTGGGTTTCGTCGGTGTCCTTGTGATATCTGCCGTCCTCGCCGAGATAATAGCAACAGCTGACCTTTACCTCGTCGGCAAAATCCTCTTTTTTCAGGTCGAGCGTCTGGCAGTTTTCACCCTCTGCAACGATTACGTCGCCTTCGATGCGGTCGATTGAAATAATCTTACTCAGAAAATCACCCCCACACTTATATGATACAACACTTGGGGTGAAAAGCAAAGGGGATTTTGCGAATATTTTTAAAATTCTGCGGAAAAATATTAAAAAAACTATTGTCATAACAGACGAATTTAAGTATAATAATTATTAGAAACAAACGAGGAGAGTGACGATATGAAAAAATCTACAATTATCTCGATTATCGCCTTGGTGGTTGCTCTTGCAGGTATCGGAGTTGCACTCTACACCTTCTTTAAACGCAGCGGATGCTATCTTTGCGACAGCTTCGACGATGAGATGCTGTCCGACGATTTGTATGCTGAGTGCGACTGCGACGATTGTATTGACGACGCTTCAGAAGAGGAATAATCATAAGTGCGGATAGGCGCCTTTCAGGTGCCTGTCCGTTTGTTTTTTGACCTATGTAAATACTGCCCCAAAAATCGACAAAAATTTTTCACTTTGTAGTCCTTTCGCCAATTGAAAACGCTGTCGGCTTTTGGTATAATTAAAAGGAAATAACAAGTGTAAGAGGAGAAGAGAATATGAATCTGCATGGTAAAGACATCAAACTCATCTGCGGAAATGCAAGCAAAGGAGTTGCTGCACAGGTAGCTGAAAGACTTGGCTTGCCGCTTGCAAAGTGCGACGTTACCGCTTTTTCCGACGGAGAAATTTCCGTTTCCCTTCACGAATCGGTCAGAGGCTCTGACGTTTTCGTCATCCAGTCCACCTGTTCCCCCGTTAACAACAACCTTATGGAGCTTCTCATTATGATAGACGCTCTCAAGCGCGCTTCTGCCGGAAGAATTACCGCAGTAATACCCTACTTTGGATATGCGCGTCAGGACAGAAAGGCAAAATCCCGCGACCCGATTTCTGCAAAGCTTTGCGCAGACATCATCACAGCTGCAGGCGCAGACAGAGTTCTCACAATGGACCTTCACGCTGCACAGATTCAGGGATTCTTCAATATCCCCGTTGACCATCTTTTAGGTGTTCCGATTCTCGCTCCTTATTTCGTAGAGAAGTTCAAAGACAATATGGACGACGTCGTTGTCGTATCCCCCGACCTTGGCTCTGTTACAAGAGCAAGAAAGCTCGCCGAGAGAATAGACGCTCCTCTCGCTATCGTTGACAAGAGAAGACCCAAGGCGAACGTCTGCGAGGTTATGAACATCATCGGCGACATCAAGGACAAGAAAATCATCATCGTTGACGATATGGTTGACACCGCAGGAACACTCTGCAACGGTGCAAACGCGATAATGGAAAAAGGCGGAGCAAAGGAAGTCTATGCCTGCGCAACACACGGCGTTCTTTCCGGCCCTGCTATCCAGAGAATTCAGGACTCCTGCATCAAGGAAATCGTTTTCCTCGATACAGTAGAGATTCCCGAAGAGAAGATGATAGACAAGATAAAGGTTATTCCCGTAGCTCCTGTTTTCGCAGAGGCTATCGAGAGAATATATCAGGACAAGCCCATCTCACCCTTGTTTGTCTGATAGGTAAAAGAGATGTTTTTCAAAAAAAAGGACTTCGGTTCTTCGGTTGATTACATAATCGCAGGTCTTGGCAATCCGGGCTCGCAATACGACCTCACCCGCCACAACGCAGGCTTTATGGCGGTGGACAGAATTGCCGAGGAATATAAGGTCAAGGTTGACCGCATAAAGTTCAAATCCCTCTGCACCACCTTTGAAATGAAGGGGAAAAAGGTGCTTCTGATGAAACCGCAGACCTTTATGAATCTGTCGGGACAGAGTATAACCGAGGCAATGAACTTTTATAAGGTGCCGATTGAAAACGTGATAATTCTCTGCGACGATATCTCGCTCGAGCCGTCCAAGCTCCGCATCCGCCGTAAAGGCAGCGACGGGGGCCACAACGGACTGAAGAATATCATCTATCTTTCGGGTAAGGATACCTTCCCGAGAATTCGCATTGGTGTCGGTCAAAAGCCACACCCCGACTATGACCTTGCCGATTGGGTGCTGTCGAGATTCACCCCGTCCGAGCAAAAGCTGATGGCAGAGAGCGCTGAAAAAGCAATGCGAAGCTGTGAGCTTATAGTGCAGGATAAAATCGACCAAGCGATGAATAGGTATAATTCATAATAAAAACACCTACTATTTGTATAATAGTAGGTGTTTTATACTTTTTGTATAAAATCTCTTAAGGAGGATACAAAATCAATCCAACATCAGAAACTCAGCCTTTGCAAAGCCTTCCACGCCGTTGTCAAGACGAACCCGATACCAGTTGCCGTCCTGACTTCTGCCAATAGCTTCAAGAAAAGCGCCGTTTCCTGCTCTGCCCACAACCTCGGAGCTTGCGTTGGGCTCGCGGCGGATGTTAAGCCTTCCCGACGAGAGATTAACCACCGCCAACCGCGGAAATTCGGTGTCCTCGCCCTGCTCGTTGGGGTCGGTGATCAGCGGTAGATTGAAAAACTCCGCCACCGAAAGCGACAGATTTCTCGCAATAAGGTCGATGTTTTGAGTTATCCACTCGGCGTCGAATTGGTTGTCGTGATAGCCAAGCTCAACGTACACCGAGGGCGCGTTTGTGCGTTCCAATTCCGATAGCTCAGCAGTCGGAATAACCCTCACGCGCGAGGGATTTGGGTAGATAGCCCGCAGATTTGACGCAAAAATCTCCGCGCCTCGCCTGCCCGACGCGCTCCTCGGATAATACAGCACCTGCGGACCTCGCAGAACCCCCGAAAGCTGTTCGGGCGCCGCGTTGGAATGGATTGCAAGATGCAAATCGGGGCCAATCTCGTTGGACTCGTCAATAAACTGGGTCACGTTGCCGCTTTGGTTGTTTCTGACATAATCAATACCGCTTAAATCAAGATAGGGAATCATCGCATCAACGATGAGATTTGCATAGTATTCTTCGCTGCCGCCCGTGACGTAGGAATTAAACTCCTGCGCAGACGGACTTAAATATACTGTCGGCATAGCATTACCTCTTGTGTTTTTGTAATATACTATTCCCCACAGTGAATTTTTGTGAAAATCCTCGGCAGAATAGTAGAAAAGAGGTGGTAAAAATGCCGTCAAACAAAGAATATCAAAAGATGGTCGAAAAGGTTTCCCCAAACTCCTCGCTGGGAAGAAATATGCTCGCGGCTTTTTTGGTCGGAGGGACAATCTGCTGTATCGGTCAGGCGTTTGCGGACCTGTATATCTATCTTGGAATGGCAAGGGAAAAGGCTTCAACGCTCGCGTCGGTGACGCTCATCTTCCTTGCGGTTCTGCTGACGGGACTCAAAAAATTCAACAATCTGGCAAAGATAGGCGGAGCAGGCGCGCTTGTGCCCATAACGGGCTTTGCCAACGCGATGAGCTCAACCGCAATCGAGTTCAAAAACGAGGGCTTTGTCCTCGGCACAGGCGCGAATATCTTCAAAATCGCCGGCCCTGTCATCGCCTACGGCACACTGGCAAGTGTCCTCTACGGTGTGATTTATTGGATAACTACCATAATGTAAAAAACAGGCGGTCACTTCATGACCGCCTGTTCAATTTTTATTTTCTTTCTATTTCGGGAATCTCGAATTCAACAATAAAATTTTTTCGGCTTCCTCTTGCGAATTCAATTTCTACTTCTAACAAATAGTGTTTGTTTTCCAGTTCTTTAATAGTATCGCCTATCCACCATGGTTTATCAATACTATTTATATCAACATTAGGTGTTTTGATTTTATAGTTGTATAACCGAATTTTTTTAATGTTTTGTTCGTACAATGCGTTTTTGCAATCTAATTCAATTTCTAAACAATTGTACTTTAACGGTTTTTCTTTATAGTCAGGTGCTAATTGTAATTCAGAAACAGAGAGAATAACAGCGTCGTGAAGTCCATATTTCCAGTACCAATCTGGGAACTGTGCATAATATTCTTCGAGCTTTTTTGCTTCAGCTTCTATTCCTTTTTTGCTCATAAAAACACCTCACTTTATTTCATTATACCACACCGCCGTTTTAATGTAAATGTTTTTGCAAATCACTGTGTCCTATATTGACAGCAGCAGAGGGCTTTGTGCTCGGCACAGGCTCGAATATCTTCAAAATCGCCGGTCCTGTCATCGCCTACGGCACACTGGCAAGCGTCCTCTACGGCGTGATTTATTGGATAACGACCGTGTTTTAACGTAGGGGCGACCATCGGTCGCCCGAAAAAGAGAAATAATGAAGACGGGCGACCAATGGTCGCCCCTACAATGTGTATGGCACTTCAGTTAGGCAATATCGTCCGAAAAGAACAAAATGCAAATAAAAAGAGCAGACCGCAAAACGCGGTCTGCTCGGTTCTTTTTAATCTTATTTAGATTATTTGCGGGTAGGTTTTACATTTGAGTCAGGGGTAATGTCACCGTCGATAGCTCCATTAACGCGCTCAAACTCTTTGATACTGTTTCGTATTAAAATTAGTACTTGGCTGTTTACACTTCTTCCTTCATATTCAGCAATATAAGCGATTTTGTCAAGCATTTCTTCTTCAATTCTAATTGAAACACTTTTGATAGCCATAAATTCACCCCAAAATAAATATATTGTATGTTTATTTTAGATTCATTATGTGCTATAATGTTTGATATAGATATACAGTGTATCTAAAATTTTGAAAAAGGAGTGTTTGTGAGATTGGAAAATAGCTTGTTGCGAACCTGTTGCTTCTTCGGCCATCGGGAGATAGATGAAACCGAAGAATTAAAGGAGTGGCTGAAGGCGACGATAGAGAGTCTTATTGCAAACGAAGGAGTTGACACCTTTCTTTTTGGCAGCAGAAGCCGTTTCAACAGCTTGTGTCACGAGCTTGTAGGTGAGCTGAAAACTAAGCACCCCCAAATAAAGCGAATCTACGTGAGGGCGGAATACCCCGTTATCAGCGACAGCTACAGGGAATATCTGCTGAAGGAATACGAAGACACCTACTACCCCGAAAGCGCCGTGGGCGCAAACAGGGCGGTGTATATAAAAAGAAATCGCGAGATGATAGACAAAAGTCGGTTTTGCGTGGTGTATTGTAATGGAAAACACAGTTCAAATGGAACGAAAAGCGCACTCGATTATGCGATTAGAAAAAATAAAGTAATTTACCGATTTTAAACCTCTTGACTTTAGCGATTGAAAGTGCTACAATATAACACAACAAAACGAGAAGGAGGCAGTTTGGATGTTAAACAGCAAATTTTATTACTACTACTTTAAAAAGGACTGCCCGTGTTTTGTGGTGTCTAAGGCGTAAGGCTTTAGTGAATAAAACGGACAGTCCGCATTCGTTGTGCTTTATAGCAATAATGATATGCGGATTTTTTTGTAGCAAATTGTACAGAAAGAGGCATTTTTTATGCAGATGAATTTCCACAGAAAACTCCCCATCCCACAGGATGTGAAGAAAGAATTTCCGATGACCGAGCGTATGCAAGAGGTCAAGGCGGCCCGCGACGAGAGCATCCGCGCGGTCTTTGACGGCAGATCGGACAAGTTTATCCTTGTAATCGGCCCGTGCTCCGCCGACCACAGCGAGCCGGTGCTCGAATATATCTCGCGTCTTCGCAGAGTAGAGGAGCAGGTATCAGACAAAATCATAATCATTCCACGTATCTACACAAACAAGCCGAGAACCACGGGACAGGGCTATAAGGGAATGCTTCACCAGCCCGACCCTCAGGCAAAGCCCGATATGTACAAGGGCATCGTTGCCATCCGTAAGCTTCACCTCGAGGCGCTTCGCGACTATGACTTTTCCTGCGCCGACGAGATGCTGTATCCCGAAAACCACCGTTATCTCTCGGACCTGCTTTCATACGTTGCCGTGGGCGCGCGCTCGGTTGAAAACCAACAGCACCGCCTCACCGCAAGCGGAATAGGCATCCCCGTCGGTATGAAAAACCCCACGGGCGGCGACCTTGGCGTTATGATGAACTCCATCGTGGCGGCACAGTCAAGCCACACCTTCATCTATCGCGGATGGGAGGTAACGAGCGAGGGCAACGCCTATGCACACGCTATACTCCGCGGATACGTCGACTTCACCGGAAGAAGCGCATCCAACTATCACTACGAGGACCTCTTGAGAGTCAGGGAGCTGTATGAAAAATCCAACCTTATAAACCCCTCGGTTATCGTAGACACCAACCACAACAACTCCGGCAAGCAGTACCTTGAGCAGATACGTATCGCCAAGGACATCGTTCACAGCCGTAACCAGAACGCCGAT
Source organism: Oscillospiraceae bacterium (assembly GCA_045531755.1). Taxonomy (GTDB): domain Bacteria; phylum Bacillota; class Clostridia; order Oscillospirales; family Ruminococcaceae; genus UBA11540. The sequence continues at coordinate 12,827 of JAZSEP010000117.1, forward strand.
ATCAAGAAGCTCGTAAAGGGACTTATGATTGAAAGCTACCTCGAAGACGGCGCGCAAGGCGTGGGCGAGCAGGTTTTCGGAAAATCCATCACCGACCCCTGTCTTGGTTGGGAAAAGACCGAAAGACTCATTTTCGACATCGCAGAAAAGCTGTAAGTAAGGGTGAATTTAAGTGGCAAATAAGCTTGAAGAGGCAAGGCGCATAATAAACGAAGTCGATTCGCAGATGGCAGAGCTCTTTGTCAAAAGAATGAGAGCCGCCGAGATGGTATACGAGCATAAAAAAGAGTTCGGACTGCCTATCTATGACCAAAAAAGAGAAGAAGCGGTAATCGAGAAAAACGCAGCGCTCGTCGAGGACGAAACGATAAAGGGCTACTATATCGATTATCTCAAAAACGTTATGCAGGTGTCCCGCGCCTATCAGCACCGTATGCAGAGCGGGCTGAAGGTTGCATACAGCGGAGTAGAGGGCGCTTTCGCACATATCGCGGCAGGCAGAATATTCCCGCAAGCCAACAGGATTTCGCACAGCGATTTCAAGGCGGCGTATAAAGCGGTGGAAAACGGCGATTGTGACGTTGCGGTGCTTCCCATCGAGAACAGCTATGCAGGCGAGGTCGGACAGACCCTTGACCTCATCTTCTCGGGCTCGCTTCACATCAACGGAATCTATGAGCTCGAAATCCGCCAAAACCTCCTCGGCATCCCCGGGGCGACGGTGGAGGATATAAAAAAGGTAATAAGTCATCCGCAGGCGCTCAGCCAGAGCCACGAATACATAAAAATGCGAGGCTTTGAAGCCGAGGAAGCCAACAACACCGCGCTCGCGGCAAAGTCGGTTGCAGAGGCAAAGGATAGGTCTTTGGGCGCTATTGCAAGCGTCGAAACCGCAGAGCTCTACGGGCTCAAGGTAATCGAAGCCAACATCAACAAGAGCGCGGAAAACACCACTCGCTTCGTGGTGCTGTCCAAGGTCGGAGCAAGCACTCCCGTGCTGTCAAACACCGTCCTGATGCTCACCGTAAAGCACGAGGTCGGCTCTCTTGCAAACGCCGTTAATATAATCGGACGGCACGGCTACAATATGACCGCACTCCGCAGCAGACCGATGAAAAAGCACTCCTGGCAGTACTATTTCTATATAGAAATCGACGGCACTGTTGACTCCGAGAACGGACAAAGGATGCTCGAGGAGCTCAAAAACGTTTGCGACAAGCTGAAGGTCGCAGGAACCTTCGCCCCACACACAGAGATATAACAAAAACGCACCTTTTTAAAGGTGCGTTTTTTATGCTTTTTTGTCGAAGTTGTGAATCCAGTCTGCCTTTAAGAAGTAAATCAAAAAGATTGTCGAGCTGAGCGTCCAGGTGATTGGATATGCCCAGGAAATCGTTGTGAGCTCGTTTACGAACTTAAGCGCGATGGTTATGTAGGTCACGCGGATAAGACACCAGCAGGCGAGCATCGTAAACATCGGAACGGTCGGTTTTCCTGCACCTCGCATAATTGCTGCAATGCAATGCGAGAACGCCAAAAGGCAGAAGAACAGGCAGATGGTTCTCATATGCTGTGTGCCGAAGTCTATTGACTCCTGTGTGTCGGTGAAAAGCCCGATGAGCTGTGGCGCAAAAGCGTAGGACAGTACGGCAACAACCTCCGCCATAATACAGCTGCAGGCGATGCCAAAGCCCACGCCCTTTTTCACGCGGTCGTGTTTTCCTGCGCCGAGGTTCTGACCCACGAAGGTGGAGAGCGCCTGCGTAAAGCAGGTGACAGGCAGAAACGCAAAGCCCTCAAGCTTGGAATAGGAACCGCAGCCTGCCATAGCGGCCTTTCCAAAGCTGTTGATGTTTGTCTGCACGAACACGTTTGCAAGGGCAATAACGCTGTTCTGCACGCCCGAGGGCAGCCCGTAGCGGACAATCTCGACAAGACTTTGCTTGTCAAAGCGCACCTCTCGGAGATTCACGCGGTAGGGGGTGTCGTGGCGGATGAGGTGGATAAAGCACAACAGCGCGCTGATACCCTGTGAAATGGTTGTTGCAAGCGCCGCCGCGCCAACTCCAAATCCGAGCACTGCAACGAACAGCATATCCAGAAGAACGTTAACTCCCGTGGAGAACATCAGATAGTACAAGGGGTGCCTGCTGTCGCCGACAGCGTGGAGAATACCCACGAAGATATTATACATAACCGTGAAAATCGCACCGCAGAAATACCACCTGAAATAGCTGATGGACTGCGGCAAAACCTCTGCCGGTGTACCCATCCAACGAAGGATGGTCGGGGTGAAGACGACGCCGACTATCGTCAGCAGAATTCCCGTCACCATACCAAAGGCGATTGCCGTATGTATAGCCTTTCGCATCGGGACGTAGTCCTCGGCACCGTAAAGTCGCGCGATGACGATACCTGCACCCATAGCGACGCCGTTGAAGAAGCTGACCATCAAAAAGATGAGGCTTCCCGAAGAGCTAACCGCCGCCAGCGCCTCGTCGCCGATGTAGTTGCCAACCCACCACGAGTCAAAGGCGTTATAAAATTGTTGAAACACGTTTCCGAGGAAGACGGGCATGGCAAAAAGCAACATACCCTTCCAGATTGAGCCCTCGGTCAAGGACAAACGCTGTTGATTCAAGCGGTACACTTCTTTCTGTAAACGTTACTTGTTTTCATAGAGCTTTGCAAGACCGCCCTCGGAGGTTTCGCGGTAGAGATGGGAGAGGTCCTTGCCTGTCTGGTACATTGTTTCGACCACTACGTCAAACGATACCTTTCGGCTTGAATAGAGGAAGTTAGATAGGCTCAGCGCGTTTATCGCGCGCATTGCGGCAACGGCGTTGCGCTCTATACAGGGAATCTGTACCAGCCCGCAAACAGGGTCACAGGTCAGCCCCAGATGATGCTCCATCGCAACCTCTGCGGCATATTCAATCTGGTCGATGCCCATCTCAAAGAGCTCACACAGCGCGGCAGAAGCCATACTGCACGCGGTTCCGATTTCGGCCTGGCAGCCGCATTCGGCACCGCTGACCGAAGCGTTTGTGCTGACAATGTTGCCCACAAGTCCTGCAACCGCGAGAGCGCGGATTATGTCGTCATCGGAAAACTTGTTCTTCTCCTGCATATACTTGAGCACCGCAGGAACAACTCCGCACGCACCACAGGTGGGCGCGGTAACGATAACCGAGCAGTCGGCATTCTGTTCGCTGACCGCAAAGGCGTATGCGCACACAAGTCGGTTTTCGCGTGTTTGCGGACTCTCGTCAATGTGCTTTTGGTTGTACAAAAACTGCGCCTTGCGCTCAACCTCAAGTCCGCCGGGGAGGGTGCCCGTCTTGGAAAGACCCTCGGAAATCGCGTTTTGCATCGTCTGCCAGACGGAGTATAAAAACGCCTTTATTTCTTCGCCCTCGTGCTCGAAAACGTAGTCGGAAAGACGGATGTTTCTCGATTTGCAGAGGTCGGAAATCTCTGAAAAGGTTTTTTCGTTGTATAGCTTTTTCGGGGGAGAAATTTTGTCGTCGTCGGTGCGTATCTCGCCGCCGCCAATGCTGTAGAAGCGCTTTCTGCCAAGCTCCTTGCCGTCCTTGAAGGCAATAAAATCAAGGGTGTTCGGATGCTCGTCGGTGGGCGTTTCGGTGTCCCAGACAATCTCGGTTTCAACCCCTGTAAGCATCTCGGCAATCGCCCTGTCGGTGCCGTGTCCCTTGCCCGTTTTCGCAAGCGAGCCGTAGAGGATGACCTTTATGAAATCCGCCGTGCCAAACTCGGCAAAAAACCTTTCCGCCGCAAAGGACGGACCCATAGTGTGCGAACTCGACGGACCGATACCGGTTTTGAAGATGTTTTTGATGGAAAGCATATTATCACCTCTTGAAGATGGTATACCGTGCAACTATTCGATTTCCTTCTTGAGAGTTTCCATAGCCTCTTTCGTCGGCTCGGGGATATCGGCAAAGGGAAATGCAATGCCAAGACTGTCATACTTCACCTGACAGATTTTTCTAAACGGCAGAAGCTCGACTTTGTCAACACAGGGGTGAGCGTCTGCCACCTCTTTGAGCGCGCGGATGCTCATAATATCGTCGTTTTTCGTTGGGATAATCACCTGTCGCAGAGTGGTGGGGATATTCTTTTCTTGGAGAAGCTCCAAAAACTTCAGAACAACCTCAATCGAGCAACCCACGTTTTCGCGATAGAGCTCGTCGGTTGTGTATTTATAGTCGAGTAACACGCGGTCACATTCGTCAAGAAGGGAAATTACAGCGTCGTTTATAACGCTTCCCGAGGTGTCAAGACAGGTGTTTAGCCCCTCTTTGTGACAGAGCGAAAAAACCTCTCTCGCAAACTCAGCCTGCAACAGAGGCTCACCGCCCGAAAGGGTGATACCGCCCTCGGCGCCAAAATATTCTCTATACCTCAAAGCCTCTGTGACGATTTCCTGCGCGGTGTATTCGCGCCCGCCCGAAATCGCGTGGGTGTCGGGGTTGTGGCAGCATCTGCAACGGAGATTGCACCCCTGCAAAAACACCACAAACCTCACTCCCGGACCGTCAAGAGTGCCGAGGGTTTGTATCGAATGAACTTTTCCTGTCATACGGTTTCGTGGAAGGTACGGCTGATGACCTCGCGCTGCTGCTCTCTCGAGAGCTTGTGGAAGTTGACGGCATATCCCGAAACACGAATGGTGAGATTAGGATAAGCCTCGGGGTCCTCGTACGCCTTCATCAAGGTTTCGCGGTTAAGAACGTTCACGTTGATGTGGTGCGCCTTCTTCGCGAAATATCCGTCAAGTATGGTAACGAGATTATCCACACGCTCGCCGTCATCTCTGCCGAGAGCCTCGGGAGTAATCGAGAAGGTGTTGGAGATTCCGTCACGGCAATCGTCATAGCTGAGTTTCGCAACGGAGTTGAGGGAAGCGAGCGCACCTTTTTCCTCGCGGTTGTGCATCGGGTTTGCACCCGGCGCAAACGGCTCGCATGCTCTTCTGCCGTCGGGGGTAGAGGCGGTGTTCTTGCCGTACATAACGTTGGAGGTTATGGTGAGCACCGACAAAGTGTGTACAGCGTTTCTGTAGGTCGGTGTCTTTCTCAGCTCGGTGATAACGCGGTGGGTCATATCCTTTGCAATAAGGTCAACGCGGTCGTCGTCGTTTCCGAATTTGGGGAAGTCGCCCTCGGTTTCAAATTCGGTGATAAAACCGCTCAAATCTTTTATCGGGGTAACTCGGGCATATTTGATAGCACTCAGTGAATCGGCAACAACCGAAAGACCTGCAACACCAAACGCCATAAATCTCTCGACCTCTGTGTCGTGGAGCGCCATCTGCGTCTTTTCATAGGCGTATTTGTCGTGCATATAGTGGATTACGTTCATGGTGTTGACGTACAGGTGGCTCAGCCACTCGATATACACCTGAAAACGCTCCATAACGCTGTCAAAATCAAGGGTAGTCATAACCGGCATCTGCGGACCTATGTGCATACCGCTCGAGGTGTCGTAACCGCCGTTTATTGCAATCAAAAGAAGCTTTGCAAGGTTGCATCTCGCGCCAAAGAACTGCATCTGTTTGCCGATTTTCATTGCGGAAACACAGCAGGCAATAGCATAGTCGTCGCCGTAAATCGGGCGCATAAGGTCGTCGTTTTCATACTGAATGGAATCGGTGTCCTTGGAAACCTTTGCGCAGAATTTTTTAAACGCCTCGGGCAGAGCGCTCGACCACAGGATAGTGAGGTTGGGCTCGGGGGAAGAACCGAGGGTGTAGAGGGTGTTGAGGATTCTGAAGCTCGACTTGGAAACGAGCGTTCTTCCGTCCTCGCCCATACCGCCGACCGCCTCGGTGATCCACATGGGGTCGCCGCCGAACAGCTCGTTGTATTCGGGGGTGCGCAGGTGGCGTGCCAAACGAAGCTTGATGACGAAATCGTCGATCAGCTCCTGTGCCTCGACCTCGGTGAGAAGGCCGCGCGCGATGTCGCGCTCAATATAGATATCGAAGAAGGTGGCAACACGGCCGAGCGACATGGCGGCGCCGTTTTGCTCCTTGATGGCGCCGAGATATCCGAAATAAGTCCACTGAATGGCCTCGCGCGCATCCTTGGCGGGCTCGCTGATGTCAAAGCCGTAAAGAGCCGCCATCTCCTTTAAGTAGCCGAGGAAGGTGATCTGGCGGTACAGCTCCTCGTCAAGACGGATGTTTTCGGTGTCAAAGGGCTTGTCCGCGAGGGCGGCCTTGTCGCGCTTCTTTTCTTCGATCAGACGGTCAACGCCGTAAAGCGCCACCCGACGGTAGTCGCCGATGATACGGCCGCGGCCGTATGCGTCGGGAAGACCTGTGATGACGTGGCACTTGCGCGCGGCGCGCATCTCGTCGGTATAGGCGCGGAATACGCCGTCGTTGTGGGTGGTGCGG
>JAZSEP010000102.1:0-46795 GCA_045531755.1 Oscillospiraceae bacterium
AGTCGCGGCCGATAGAATAGCTGTCGGTAACGTTTCTGTTGAAATCCCACTTGACGTATTCTATCTTGTTTTCAGAAAGGATTTTGTTGACAGAATCCACTATGTAATCACGAACTTCCTCGCGAGTGAGGTCGAGGACAAACTGGTTTCTCGAATAACACCGCGGACGGCTCGGAAGACCTATCGCATAGTCGGGATGTACTCTGAAAAGGTCGGAATCCTCGCTGACCATTTCGGGCTCAAACCAAAGACCGAACTTCATACCCTTTGAATGAACGTAGTTGATGATTGTGGAAAGTCCGCCCTCAAGCTTTTTGTCATTTACAACCCAATCGCCAAGCCCCGAGCGGTCGTTGTCACGCTTGCCAAACCAACCGTCGTCAAGAACCAGCGTATCAATGCCCGTACCCTCAACTGCATCAACAATGTCCATAAGCTTTTTGTTGTCAAAGTTAAAGTAGGTAGCTTCCCAGTTGTTGATAACAAGCGGACGCGGTGATTTGACAAAACGCTTGTTGATAAGGTGGTTTCTGAAGGCGTCGTGAAAAGCACGGCTCATTCCGCCCAAGCCTTCGTTTGAAAAAGCAATAACCGCTTCGGGAGTTTCAAATTCTTCACCCGATTCTAACACCCAACCAAAGTCAAAATCCTGAATACCGCCGAGAACGATTGAGCTTCCGTCGAGGTTTTTCTGTGCCTTTAATGCAAATGAAGAGGAATAGACAAGACTGAAGCCGAAGGCATTTCCCGAGGTTTCGGTGGTGTCCTTTTCAACAAGGGCAATAAACGGATTCAATACCGCGCTTGAGGAGGTACGCTTTGAATCGATAGATATAATTCCGTGTGGCAGGGGAGTGCGGTCGATTCGACGCTCCTTCGCCCACGCACCATACAAGGAAATTACGTCATACTCTCTTGAACTCGGCAGAGCAAAAGCAAAGGAATATGCCCTTTCAAGACGCATCTTCTTGCTGCCGCCGTTTTTATATACTATCCGCCTTGCGATAACCGATGCATCGTCGTATACGGTATAATACAAATCAGCACCAAAGCCGCTGTACTTGTCCTTCAAATGAACAACCAGAGTTTCCGCGCCGTCCATCGACGGCATTCCGTTTATCTTCGGTTTATTTGCGAGTACGTCATAGCTGTCAAAAAGAAGCTCAACAAGGCTGTCACCATCAGGGTTTCTCACCGCAACACAGGGCTCACGGTAGTCGCTTGTGCCAAAGAAGGTTATCTCGGGAGGATAGGCATCATAGCTTGTGAGATATGCAGGCTTGTCGATTCGTCCCGGTGCAGTCGCCATACCGGAAACGGCGCCTGTCGCAACAGAGTAACGAAGGTCGTCATGAGGGATGCTATTTCCGCAGTAAAGATGACGAAGCTGACCAAATTCGCTTATATAAAAAGCATATGTAAAGTTTTTTCCGTCAAGGAAAAAGGTTTTTGTTTCGGGAATAAAAGAAATCATACAAAACCTCCTGATGCTGTATAGATATATTATATTAGGTTTTAACCGTAAAATCAAGACGGCATCCCAAAAGGGATGCCGTGATAATTTATATAGTGCCTGTGATTGTTATAACAGCCGTTCCGGGAGTAACGACCCATTCGCCGTCAGGACCTTGCGTGTAGGCCGCTGCAGGAACTGTCACAACTCCTGCGGTTGTTACAAATTCTCCCGTTGCCTCGTTGTACGAGTAATCTCCTGCACCAAGTGTCACACCGTTGAGGGTAACTGTGATGTCGGAAAGTATGGGGTCAAACGTGTCGCTCACTACAACGTCGTCGGTAGCAACAATCGGAGTATTTCCGTTGTTTACAATTGTCAGCGTGTAGGTAATCTGTCCGTTTTCGTTGACAACGGTGGGAGAGAGCGATTTTGTGATGGAAAGAAGCGGAGCATCAGCGACGGCAACGGTTTCTGTAACGATAATGTCGTTTGTAAGTCCCGAACCGCTGATTACCGCTTCGTTTGTAATTACCGAGCCGGACGCAAGAGGAGCAAAGCCGTTAACGTCTGCTTCGTAGATGATAAGAGCGTTAGAGTTGGCAGGAACGTTGATGCCAGTGACTGTAAACGGTGCCTCGTCAGTTACAGTAGGCGCAGGCTGTAAAACGCCGTTTATAAAGTATCTCACAGAACCCGTCTTGTAGGTCAGAGGAACGACTGTTCCTGTGCCGAAGGCGTATTCTCCGAGATTGTCTGTGATTGTAAGCGCCGTGTAAGGCGTTGCACCGGCATTTACAATACTGATAACGTATGTTATATCTCCGCCCTGCTCATAGGTGGGGAGAATAGCAGTCTTTTCTGCCGATAAAACCTCAACAATCTCACCCGTCGTGACGTTGGAGGTTATGGTATTTCCGTTATAGGAAAGGGTAGCTTGGTTAAAAAATGTTGCCATAATAATTCTCCTTTTTAAAAGGTTTTGGGACTGCAAAAACAGCCCTCTTACATTATATGGCAACGAGAAAAAGGCAGTCACAACCGTGACTGCCTTCTGCTAATCTAAAAGCGAAGCAATAACCGAAACAATTTCTTCTTGCGAAAGTCCGCTGCATACCACCCTGAATCCCGTGCCTTTAAACATAAATTCAGCATAATATACTTCTTCGTCATATACCATTTCCCCGAGTAGAACCTCAACACCGCTAATCACTGATGCTTTTTCAGGCTCATCAAGGAGATTGCAAAAATCAACAGGAATGTTCAATTTATCAACCGTTACATCGACGGTTCTCGTTTGCTCATAGTTTGTATAATATACGGTGAGAGTATCATAATAAACTTCTCCTGTGCCATTATCTCTCTTGTAAATACCAAGAGAGCCGTTAGTCATATAGCAAACGTCGTCAGGTAATGTTGGGGTAATGTCTGTACCATAATATTCGTTAAAATCGACAAACACATAATCATTCGCCATAAGTGCAATGTTCATTTTTGAATAGTCAGGAATTGCATCGATTTTGTTTACAACGATAACATCCTCCGACGTCTCTTGGCTAACGTTATCCAAAGCACTGGAAGCTTCTGTAGTTGTTTCGTCATCGTTACAAGAAACAAAAGCCAAAAGAGCCATAACTATTGCAAGAAGCAATACGACGGTTTTTTTCATACTATTCACCTCAATAATATTATAAACCGCCAACCGCTCTTTTTCAACACTCTAATCTTTTAAAAGCGAAGCAATAATCGTAACAAATTCCTCTTCGGTGACACTGTCGGCACAGATTTTGAATCCAACGTTTTTATACATAAATTCCGCATAGTAGATGTCAGCATACTCGTCTACTTTTCTGCCGATTCCAACCTCGACGTTGTTTATCACCGATTTTTCTTCAGGGTCGTTAAACACGCCCATAAGGTCAACGGGAATTCTTCCTTTGAGAACATTTACAGCAATCCACCTTCTTGCCCTTTCGGGAGAATACTGGATTTTGTTGCCGTCCCAATAAAGCTCACCCGTGCCGCCTTCTCGCTTGTAGATGCCGTAGGCTCCGTCCTGTTTTGTGAAATCACTCGGAACCGTCGGAAAAACGTTAGTACCGTAATATTCGTTGAGCTCCTCGGGAGTCATCTCTATAAAATCCTTTCCAAAAAGTGCAAAAAACATCCTTTGGTCTGCAGGAATCTCCTCGAGCTCGTTAATAATGATTATATTGTTTGGTGCCTCGTCGGGATGAGATTCGACACTAATGCTTGAAGAATCACCGACAAATACTGACGGTGTCGAAGAATTGTCAACAAGTGTTGGCGGTTTCTCTCCAAACCGTGAAAAACCAAACCCTGCAAGCGCAATAAGACAAACACAGCAAATCGGTGTTGCAATCTTTGCGATGGCTTTTCTCTGCCTTGCCTTTCTCGTTTCTATCTCATCAATGCGGGTCAAAACGTCTTCTGCCATCTTTTCATAACTCTTCATAAACAAAGCCCTCCTTTTCAAGTTCTGACTTCAGCGCTTGTCTTGCGCGATAACTAAGGACTTCAATGTTGTGAACGCTCTTTTTCATAATTATAGAAACGTCCTTTGTCTTCATACCCTCAAAGTATATAAGCCACAACACCTGTCTGTATTCGGGCTTTAGCTTCAGCATTGCCCTGTGAACGATGATTTTTTGTTCCTCGCGGATATACTCGCTCTCAAGACTTTCACCGCCGACAAACTCGCTAAGTTCTTCGGTGACAATCCTTCGATTTTTGCGTAGGTAGTCTATCGCGACGTTTCTGCCTATCGTGTAAAGCCAGGTCTTGAACGAACACCTTTTGTTGTCGCGAGGCTTTTTAACGCCAAGCTTCACAAAGGTGTCTTCGGCAAGCTCCTCGGCTGTATGAAGGTTAGAAACAAACCCGTTAAGGTATAAAATCAAGCCGTCCTTATAGTCCCTGATTATCTCGACCAAACCGCTTTCGTCGCCATCAAGGAAACGGCGGTAGCTACTTGCACCGTTGTCCATTGACCTTCTCCTTTCCAAAGACCTTCAAGGCCTTTTCATCTCTTACACGAATATTATACCAAAAACCTCACAGCAGGTATAGAATTTTTGAAAAACCCCTTGACAACTAAACAAACGTCTGTTAGAATATATTTAACAATTAGGTTAAATGTTAAATAAGGAGGTGAAGCAATGTCGCTTCAGAAGACTATGAAAGCGCTCGCCGACCCCATTCGCCGTGAGATACTAAACATGCTGAAAACGGGCAAGTTGTCGGCAGGGGAGATATGCGAAAGGTTTGACGTTACGGGCGCTTCAATATCCCGCCACTTGTCAGTGCTAAAGGATGCAGACCTCGTGCACGACACAAGACAAGGGCAGTTTATCTACTACGAACTCAACACCTCTGTTTTAGAGGAAATAATGCTCTGGATGAGCGATTTGAAAGGTGATAACAATGATTAAAAACAATAAATGGAAACTGATAATCTCTTCATTGATAATACTTTTGCCGATAGTCTTTGGACTGATTTTTTGGAATCAGCTTCCCGAAAAGATAGCAACCCACTGGGGAGCAGACGGAACTCCTGACGGATGGAGCAGCCGCGCCTTTGCAGTATTTGCACTTCCGATTTTTATCTTTGTAATACACTGGCTCTGTGTTTTGGTTACCTCAAAAGACCCCAAGAATAAGGACAAAAACCAAAAGGTGCAAGGCTTGGTGCTTTTCATTACTCCAATGATTTCGCTTTTGGGAAACGGGCTTGTTTACACAACCGCACTCGGAATGCCCTTGAGGGTCGAAATGATAATGCCCGTATTCTTCGGACTTTTGTTCATAGTGCTTGGCAACTACCTGCCGAAATGCAGACAGAACTATACCATAGGAATTAAGATATCGTGGACACTTAACAGCGAAGAAAACTGGAACGCAACCCATCGCTTTGCAGGAAAGGTTTGGATGATAGGCGGAGCGCTGATAATGCTTTGTGCCTTCCTGCCCGCTACCTATATTTTCATTGCTTTCTTTGCAATAACTATGATGATGGTGGTAATTCCCGTAATCTACTCCTACTGCTACCATCAAAACGAAACCAAGTAATGACCTCACCAACGCATTAAATGGATACCCGAGGACCTTGTTTGACAATAAAAACAGCGGTGTCGCTTTGCGACGCCACTGTTTACTATTCTGCCTTGAATTCCATATTTAACGAACCGATTCCGCAGCTTATGTCAACCTCGTTTTTACCGCTTGTGTCAAAATCGGAAACAGCTTTGCCATCAACTTTGATGTTGCCAATACCTTTTTCAAGGTCGATGCCGTAATCGTTTTTGTCACCGATAAGTGTCAGATTTGTCTCACCGACACCTAAATCAAGGTCACTTTCGCCTAGTATTGAAGCGGTCAGATTAAGCTGACCTACTCCCATATCAAGCTCGAGGTTGTTGAGCGTGCCGTTTGCGATAGTAAGCTTTCCTGCACCGCCGTCGATATCGGCTTCGGTGAAGGCGTTGAGCGAATTGATGTTAACTTCGCCTGCACCGAGCACAAGTGACAAAAAATATGCCGATAAATCGTCTGCCGTCAATCTTCCTGCACCTGTGACAATCCTTGCCCTGTCAAATACAGTGTCCGCAGGAATAACAACCGTCAGCACAGCGCCGTTGTACACGTTTCCGAAACGGTTCTTTTCTTTAACGGTCAGAACACCGTTTTTCTCTTCAACGGAAAGACGCTTCAGATTGCTTTCTACCGAAAAACCGTCACCCTGCTTTATCACTAAATCAGCAGCACCGACTTCTATTTCAAGACCACTGATGTTTGCTGAAATTTCATAGGTTTTGAGATTGTCCTCAACCGCATCGTTGTCAAAAAAACCACCGAAAAGTCCTATTGCACTGATGGCACCGCTGATTATTGCAACGATGAGGAATACAGCAAAGGCAACTGCCAGATACTTTATCACCTTTTGAAGAGCTGTCATTTGATATCAACTCCTCCAAACATACAGGTACCGCTGACGTAAATGGTCGGCGCATCCTTGCAAACGGCGGTTTTATTTGATATACCGCCGAAAATGCAGTTGGAGCTAACCTTTACGTTAACGTTGTCGGGAACCAAAATGTCAATACCGCCGAATATTGCAGAAACCTCAATTACACAGTCTTTGTCAATAATCGCATTTTTCAAATTGCACTCAATACCGCCGAAAACAGCAGTAAGCTCTGCGCCCTCAAAGATCTCGCCGTCATAATTAAGATCACAACCCGAGAAGGTAGCACAACCGACTTTTTTGGCGCCACCCTCGGACTTCAGCTTTTTGATTTCTTCGCTTGTTTTGCCCGAGAACAGCCCTTTGAATACAAGCTTAAGGCCAATTGCTACAATTAAAACAGGAACGAGTAGCTTCCAAAGGATAGAAAAGCTCAGAATATCCTGACAGCACAGCAGCAGTAAAATACCGACAAGAACACCTAATATGTTTCCGGTTTTTTCACGCTCGGTGAACAAACCAATACCGCAGGGGATTATGATGAACAAAGTCCACCAACCGTCGAAGAAGATGTCGATGTCTGTTATATTCAGAGCATTTAGAGCAAACAACACACCTACTGCGACAAGCACAACACCCCAAATAATATTGCGACTTTTTCTCATACTAAAAACTCCTTGTCTGTTAAGATTTGGGATTTACAAGCTAATTCTATCATATCAACCGTCAAAAATAAAGTCCTTTCTGCGCATTTTAAAGTAAAAAAGCGTTACGAAAAGTAACGCTTTTGCTTTTATAAATATATGTTGTTTTATTCTCCAAACACAATGTCGATAATTTTGCCCTCATAGGTTATCACAAAATCCTGGTTTCCGCCTGCGGCAAGCTGCTGTGAAAAACTAACATTCCAAAGACCCTTTTCCGTGTCAAAGTCCGCGCGCACCTGGTCGTATTTCACGGTGACGTTTTTCTCGGCAATTTCAATAGCTTGCGCTCGGTTTATAATACCCTCCGAAACCTTCATACCTTCGAGAATTTCCATAGCCTCGTCGCCGTATTCATCCCACCAGATTTCAGCGCCTTGGTTCATTATAACGTACTTTCCGGGCATACCAATCAAACTTATAAAAGTCCACAAATCCTTGTTGTCATACGTGCCCTCGTTGGCTTCATAGCCTGCGATAGTGATTTTCTCTTCCTCAAGTCCTGTTCCGCAAACCCCGAAAGCATCGTAATACCAGACTTGGATTTTACCGCTTTCATGTCCTTTTGGCCAAAACTCGATGCAGTAGTCGGTGGAATTTTCACTGTGTCTTTTGTCGAATTCCCAATCATAAGGAATTGAAAGCGTGATGTTTGAAAACTGTCCACCCTCGTGGACAATGCTCGGCTGTGTGCGCGGATTGACGCCGTCAAGAAGAACGACCACGTCGTCCTCGCTCTTTACTTCAACACTTTCCTCGGGTTCAATAAGAATATGCCACTCCGCCATATCGGCTGTACCAACCTCGGGGGATATGGTGCGGGTGCTGATATAAAGCTTTCCGTCCGTACCAAGCTTCACGTTGTCAACGTTATGACGGATAGAGCCGCTGCCTTCTTCAAGGAGCACCATAATAAGAACCTGCTTTTCGAAATAAGCTTCGTCATATTTGTCGCACGCGTCAAGAAAACCGATAGTCGTGTCGGAATATACCTTGTCTTTTCTTCCGAGGTCATATTTGTCCTTGTTGGCTTCGTAGTACGCGTTTAACTCTTCAACCGAACGGATGATTTTTATTACGGGATATTCAACGTCCTCGTGGTATCCGTCTGTGCGGATGTACTGCACACCAAAATCCACGAAGTTTTTCTTGACGTCCGAGCTTGTGTCACCAACACGGGAAACGGTAAACTCCACCCATAAGTCGCACTCAGTTCTTTCTCCGCTTTGCCCGTTTTCATAGATGGAGCAATCGGTCTTGAAACGGTATTTACCGTTTTCGTAAACGTCAAAAATGTCCGTCAGCCCGTAAGCCTTAACTTGTGAATTACCGCTTGGAAGCATATATCCAACCATACTAAAGGCGAGATTGTCAAGAGTCACACAGCTTTGCCATTCTCCGTCCTTTTCACGCTGTATGTCGAATGGTTCGCCGTAGAGTACTTCATGCGGAGTGTTGTTAATCCAATTAACCTCTAACTCGATTTTTTCATCGTTCCAAGTGAAGTTGGTAATCTCTATCTCCATACCCTCAAAACTTGTATAGCTTTCACCGATTTCTATAACCGCTTTTTCGGTTTTGAATTCATCGGCAGGAGGGGGCAGAACGTCCTTACCGCAAGAAACGAAAGCAGCTAAAATGAGAATTGATAATAAAACCGCAACTACTTTTTTCATTATTCTTCCTCCCATTTGATTATCAAACCAAGTTTGCTTTGAAGTTTAAACACCTGCTCGCTCGAAAGCGTTACATTTTCGTTTGTGGTGTTGTCAATCAGCTTGTTACCATCAAGGGTGTAACTGAAAGTTTTTCCGTCTTTGCTTGTAAAAACTATCTCATACTTCGAGTCTGAGAAAACTGAAAGAGTGTCCTGAATAACCGTGCCAGAGGTTGACGTGTAGCGGTAGTCGTCTGCCGTATCCGCCTTCTGCACGTCCGCTTCAAACGCCGACTGTATTAAAGAATATATCTCTGAAGCTTCCTCGGCGTCGACGTTTAAAGCGTTTGAATGTAGCTTTTCGCTGGTGTTTTGCACTTTAACCTGTGAAAATAAAACGCTACTGTCACTCGATATATTCTCGGTCGAGATGTCCGAAACGGAAATATCCGGTAGCTTTGTAAAAGCAACCGCCGCAAAAACAATGCATATCGGCACGCAAAAAGCCAAAATACGATTGCGGTTTTTCTTTCGCTCTTTTATCTTTTCTTCACTGCGACGGAAAATCTCCGCCTTGTAATCGTTAAAATCTCTCATAATAAATCTTCACCATCCTCTCCAAGAATGATGCGAAGCTCCTTCTTTGCACGATACAGAAGATTGTCAACCTGTTTGCGATTTTTCTTCATAACCTTTGCAACTTCCTTGTAGGTCATACCCTCAAAATACACAAGATGGATAACCACACGCATATCTTCGGGCAACCTTGAAACCGCCGAATTCACCATACGCTTTCGCTCGTCCGAAAGAACAGCATCCTCCAAGCCTTCGCTTTCGGATAGATTCTCAGCTTCGGATAGCTCAACAAATTCAACCGTCTTGTGACGTCTGAGATGGTCGAGCGCACGCGACCTGCCAAGCATATATAGATATGTTTTCAACGTGACCTTGAAGTTGTACCGACGCCTGTGCACGAGCAAATCCGAAAAAACGTCCATCGCAATATCCTCTGCGACGTGAAAGTCGTGTACGTAGCGGTCAATAAAGAAAATCAGTCCGCAAAACAACTCCCTCATAATATCGTCGAAGGCACTCTCGTCACCGTCAAGGAAACGGCGGTAGCTACTTGCACCGTTGTCCATAGAAGTCCTCCTGATTTTAAGTGTCCGACCCTTTCACTTATTATACGATTAAACCACTAAACATTCCTTATAAAAAACGCAAAATTTGTAAAAAACCTTGCCACACCCATATCATATCATATAATAAACACAAAATAAAGTGGCTTGAAATCAAAGATTTCAAGCCACTTGTAAGCCATGTTATTATTCCCACTCTATTGTGCCTACGGGCTTCGGTGTGAGGTCGTAGAGGACGCGGTTGATGCCGTCGACTTCGTGGGTGATGCGCTCTGTGACCTTGTGGAGAACAGAGTAGGGAATCTCCTCGATAGTAGCACTCATAGCATCCTTTGTGTTCACGGCGCGGATGATTGCAGGCCAGCCTTCGTAACGGCTTTCGTCCTTGACGCCGACACTCTTTATGTCAGGAACAACGATAAAGTACTGCCAAACCTTCTCTGCAAGGCCGTTTTTGTCAAACTCCTCGCGAAGAATTGCATCAGCCTCTCTAAGCGCTGCGAGTCTGTCGCGTGTGATAGCGCCAAGACAACGAACACCCAAGCCGGGGCCGGGGAACGGCTGACGGTAAACCATAGCATGAGGAAGACCGAGCGCCTCGCCGACTACGCGAACCTCGTCCTTGAAAAGAAGCTTGATGGGTTCAACGAGTTCAAACTTGAGGTCTTCGGGAAGACCGCCAACGTTGTGGTGCGATTTAACAGCCTTTTTGCCCTCGGCAGCCTTGATGCTTTCAAGGATGTCGGGATATATTGTGCCTTGTGCAAGAAAGTCAACGTCTTCAAGCTTTCTTGCTTCATCAGCAAATACCTCGATAAACTCTTTACCGATTATCTTTCTCTTTCTTTCAGGCTCGCTTACGTCCTTCAGAAGATTGAGGAAACGATCGGTAGCGTCTACGTAGATGAGATTAGCGTCGAGTTCGCCCTTAAAAACCTTAATAACGTTTTCAGACTCGTCCTTGCGCATAAGACCATGATTTACGTGAACGCAAACGAGCTGCTTTCCGATCGCTTTTATCAGTAATGCGGCGACGACAGAGGAGTCAACACCGCCGGACAAAGCCAACAGAACCTTCTTATCTCCAACCTGTGCACGAATTTGTTCAACCTGCTCTTTAATAAACTCATCCGCCAACTCTTTGGTAGTTATGCGGAGCATATCTTCAGGGCGTTTATTGGTATCCATAAATTATCCCTCCGAGGTATTTTAAAATAAAAATATTATAGCAAATCAGACGGCTACAGTCAATATTTTATTGTTCATTTTTGTCGTGAAGTGTAGAAAAATATTTATCAAGATAGACCTTGTGAGCAACAGCGATAATTACGTTTCTCAAAAGTCTCCTTTCCTCTGTTTCTTTCTCGCCGACAACATCGATGGTTTCGCGTATTTCAAATACGTATGAAAGAATGTTTTCAAGCTCCGAACAAAAATAGTTGTAGGCTGTTTTGGTTTCGTAGGACTCTTTTTGAATCTCTATGAGAAGCTTTATGTCATCCATAGAAAGAACCATTTTTGCGATTGAGATAAATATAAGATATGCAATTTGGTCGCGGTCATACTGTTTTTTTACGGGATTAGACAGAAGCCCTTGCTTAACGTAGTTGCTGATCATAGAGCCGGTAACAGCGCCGCCCTGCAAAACAACCGAAAACTCAGAAACATATTTCGAGGCCTGCTCAAGATAGAGACCAACGTTTGGGATTTCATTGTATTTCGGAAGAGCAAAAGCACCGATACTGTTTATAAGCTCTTCCTTTGATATCTGTTTCATATACCGTCCACCTTACTATTCAGGATTATATGCGCTGAATTTGTGTATTCCAAACTTGGCAGAAAAAACAATCAATTCGCGGTTTTTGGATAGAATCATATCCACGGGCTGAATACCGCCCTGACAGGAGGACCCTAAGGTTTGATTGTTTGGGTTTGAGGAAACCACGTACCAGTTTTTACCGCTGTTTTCAGAGATTAAAACCGAGCTGTCGTTTGTGTATTCGTCGCTTCTTCCGCCGGCGTAGATTACGTTGGGATACAAGGGGTCTGTTTCGACAAGCGAAATGAGGTTTTCGCCAAATCGGTTGGAATGCTCCGCCGATATGCACTCCTCAAGTGTTCCGTCCTTGATGTAGTACTTTAAAAGACGGTCGCCGACGGCTGCATATAACGCGGATTGGAGATAATCATACGATAGGTCAAGGGCAGGAGAGCCTATATTAACAAGCCTTTGCCACTTATTGCCCTTGTCATAGGAGATTACGATAGAATTCCCCTTCACGCCAAAAAGCTCGTTGGGGGATACGGGATTGTGGGTTAAAACATAATCACAATCGTTCATTTCCTTCCAGGAGTCCCCACCGTCCTCGCTTCGCATATTCGAAGCGAAAATTATGTTTTTGTCGGAGGGGTCGGAATAGAAATAAGGGTTTGCACCACAGTCAATACCCGTGGGATTAAAATACTCTCCGCCATTGGTTGATATGCGAAGTGAGTATTCACCGCTTTGCAAGTTTTCAACGATGGAAATGAGTTTTGAACTTGTGACAGGGTATACAGCCTTTATGTTCAGCCTTCCCACATAATCAGCATAGCTGTGGACTGTCCACACCCAGCTTCCGTTATTGGTGAAGGCGATCGTGTTGTCATTGAGCGCAAAGGCAATATAAGACGGATTGTGGATATTCTGGGAAACGGCACCGTTCATATCAAAGCTGTCGTCTCCGTTTCCGCTCCAGGTGAAGAATGCGCCACAGTCCACGCTCTTGTATATGGCGTTGTTGATTATCGCATAAACCACCGAAGCGTCGGTAGGACTCCAAGCGAAAAAGGCGGCGTTACTTTTTGCAGACATCTTGTGCGGATTGTCATAAACAGCGCTTTCGTGCCAGCTTGTACCACCGTTTGATGAGTAGATAACCTTAACTCCCGTCTTTGCATCAGCTGTAAAAGTGACCATATTATTTGAATCTACAGGTGAAACGCAAATGTTTTGCGAATTCGCAGGAACGCTCATTTTTTCTGCTTCAAACGTTCTTCCGCTGTCATAGCTTACAGTCATTTTTCCGTCAGAAGAAACGAGAAAAACGCAGTCGGGCTCGGCAGGCGAAACAAAAACGTCTTTAAAGCTACCGTCTGAAAGCTTTTCAAAAGAAAAACCACGGTTTATACTGCAATAGAACCCTGTTCCGTCGGCAAGATACACGTAGCTTTTTGTCGGGTGTATTGCAATTCTTGCAGATTCATTGATGCTCGTCACGGTTTTAAAGGTCATTCCCGTATCGTCGGACCGCATTAAAACGCTCTCGCCCTGCTCGGAAGGAACGGTAGCTTTAAGATATATGACAGAACTGTTTTTGGTTTGTGAGCTGTAGCTTGATTTGTCGAATACCAGCTCGATTTTCGAGCCTTGAGGAAGCTGTGGACAGCTCTCGACATAGCTCCACACACTTCCGCCATTTTTGGAGATATAAATTCCATCGGCTCTGACACTGCTTGTGCTGACACCAATTACGAAATCTGCGTTGTTCGGGTCAGAGACAATAGCGTCAAAGCCCAAAGAGTCAACACCTATCGAACTGTTTTGCCAAAGCGCACCTGCATCAAAGCTTTGGATTACTCCTGCGTCCAAGGTGGATACCAAAATTGTATCCGGCGATTTTCCAAGAATGGTAATACCGCTTTTCGTGTTGTTGCCGGTAGCTCCGAAATAGGACTCCTTTTTCATTGCTGAGGTGGTCAGATATATGGGCGACCAAAAGGCAGTATAGCCGGAGCTGTAATTAGGATATCCAACCGTATCTTTTCCTGAGCTTGTTGGGCCTGCCTGTGAGGTGTTCCCCTGAACCTGAGAGGTGTCACATGAAGCAAAAAAAGACAGCATAGTAACAAAAGCGGTAATAAACGCCAATAGTTTAATGCCCTTTTTCATACTGATTCCTGCCTTTCGTATACAAAATAAAGCTCTATACATATAATTATATAGCATCGGCGAATAATTTCAATGGTGTTTACAAAAAAATTGTAAAGTGGTAAAATATACTTAATAAATTTATGGGAGGATAATATGGGATTTAAAGAGATATCACCCTATGAGATGGATTTTAACGTGTTTGACCTGATAGCGAACAAGTGGTTCCTCGTTTGCGCAGGAAACGAGAATGCGGCAAACTGTATGACGGCAAGCTGGGGAAGTATGGGACATATATGGAACAAGCCCCTCATAACAACCGTCATCCGTCCGCAGAGGTATACGAAGAAATTCGTGGATGAAAACGAGTATGCGGCGTTCTGTTTCTTGCCCCACGAATACAGGGCACAGCTGACGTACCTTGGCAGAGTCAGCGGCAGGGACGAGGACAAAATAAAGAATAGCGGATTGACGGCAGTTTACGCTGATAATACTATGTATTTCGAGGAGTCTGACCTTGTGATTATAGGCAGAAAGCTCTACGCACAGCCTATGACAGAAGACAGTTTCACCGATAAAGCATTAGCAGAGGCTATGTATCCTGCAAAGGATTATCATACAGCATATACCTACGAAATTGTACGCGTACTAAAAAAGGAGAAGTAAAATGAAAAAAACGTTCAGAATTGTAATTATTGCAGCAGCGGTCTTTCTCGTTGCACTTGTCGGATATTCCTCTTTTGCCACTATACCGGAGGGATATATAGGCCTTCGCTATCAGTTCGGAAAGATTGTGGACGTCAACACGGAAGCAGGACTTCACTTCAAGGTTCCTTTTGTTGAACAGGTGGTGCTCGTAGATGTCAGAGAACAGGTTTTTGAGCTCACCACTACCGCCTATACAAGCGATACACAGACAGTAGAAGCACTCAACCTGAAGGTAAACTACGTGGTAACCAAAAGCAGTGCAGCCGAGCTTCAGAGAAGCGTTGGAATAGCAAATGTCTCCGATAAGCTCATTATGCCGAGAGTGAACACAATACTCAAAAACGAAATCGGTCAGTACCGTGCAGAAGACCTCGTGCAGAACAGAAACGCACTTCAGGAAGAGGTTGAAAAAACACTCAGTACACAGCTTGCTGACTACGGCGTACAGGTAATCTCCCTTTCTATTGTCAATATCGACTTTGACGATTCCTTTGAAGAGGCAGTTCGTGCAAAGGTAGTTGCAGAACAAGAGGCACTCAAAGCACAGAACAAGACAAAGGAAAAGGAAGAACAGGCAAAGCAGACGGTAATTGAAGCACAGGCAGAGGCAGACAGTAATCGAGTTATCGCAGACTCCGAAGCTTATGCAATTGAAAAGATACAAGAAGCGCTTTCCAAGAATCCGCAGTACATAGAACTTGAAAAAGTAAAGAAATGGGACGGAAAGCTCCCACAGGCTATGGGCAATGAAATCAATCCCTTTATCTCAATGGGCGAATAATTAACACAGCAAAATCACCGATGAAACCTGATTTCATCGGTGATTTTTATTGTGAATTCAAAAAGGTATTGACAAAATTGGTAGAACGCGTTAAACTAAAGGTAGAACAAATTAAACCTTTAAGGGAGCGAAGATATGCAAACACCCAAAATATTTGAAAGCGAATACAGATTCTGCCTTATTCTCTGGGAGAATGAACCGATAAACTCCACCGAGCTTGTCAAGCTGTGCAAGGAAAAACTCGGTTGGAGTAAAGGCACCACCTACACCGTAATCCGTCGGCTTTCCGAGAGGGGAGTGCTCAAAAACGAGGATGCGATAGTCACGTCACTCGTTTCTCGCGAGCAAACGCAGACAGCCGAGCTTGATGAATTGATGGAAAAGCGCTTTGGCGGTTCGTTGCCGGCTTTTCTTGCGGCGTTCACTAAACAACAGAATCTCAGCGATGAAAAACTCAAAGAGATAATGAAGATAATCGGTGAATAATATGGAGAAGATTTTTGTTTCACTGCTTAATATGAGTATCACGGCAGGATGGATTGTCATAGCCCTCGTCTTGCTTCGCCCACTCATCAAAAAACTGCCCAAATGGGTCGGCTGTACGCTTTGGGCGCTCGTCGGAATCAGACTTTTGCTTCCGTTTTCCTTTGAGAGCGTGCTGAGCCTCATCCCAAGTGCCGAAACGATACCGTCTGACATCGCAATGCAAAGAAACCCTGCGGTGCATACGGGAATTCAGGTGCTAAACCACGCGGTTAACCCTGTTATCACGCACAGCTTCGCGCCTAAAGATACCCTGACGAGCATCAATCCCTTGCAGGTTGTCGAGTTTGTGATGGCGAACGTCTGGGTTCTCGGTATGATTGCGATGCTCTTGTACGCGCTGATAAGCTTTGTTTCTTTGAAGATGAAGCTTCGCACCGCAACACTCCTTGAGCGCAGAATATACGAAAGCGAGTTTGTGGAAAGCCCGTTCATCCTCTCGAATAACATTTATCTCCCGTATAATATGTCGCAGGAGGAGCGCGAATACTGCCTTCTTCACGAGAGAGCGCACCTGAAACGCGGCGACCACCTCATAAAACCCATTGCATATCTGTTTTTAACTGTATATTGGTTCAATCCGCTGATGTGGGTCGCGTTCGTGCTTTTGTGTCGGGATATCGAGCTTGCGTGTGACGAAAAGGTTATAAAAGAGCTTGCAGAAACCGAAAGACGTGAATACTCTCTTGCTCTCGTCAAAAACAGCATCAGCCGAAAAAGAATTGCCGCTTGTCCTCTTGCGTTTGGCGAGGTGGGCGTGAAAGAGCGTGTCAAGAGAGTGATGAACTATAAAAAGCCTGCCTTTTGGGTGGTTGTGTCGGCAATCGCTTTGAGCATTGTGCTCACCGTATGCTTTCTCACAAATCCTGCGGGTATGAAAATCACCGGCATTGAAGACCACGGCAAAATGCTTGACGACGTTTATTCTGTAAATATCATTGTCGGCGACGAAACCGACGCGCGCTTTGGCAGTCATGCCGAAGAGATTGTAAAGGCACTCAAATCACTTCGGGTGGAGGAATATCCTATTTCTCAAAACCGCTCCGAAGACCGCGACAGCACAAACCGACTTGTCATTCGTTACGGCGATTCGAACCCGACGATGCTCTGCTTTAATGCCGATTGTACCGAGGTTTATATCAACAACGGAGTAAAACCCACCCTTTCCTACGAAGTCAAAAACCCCGAAAAGATACAAAAAATCTTTAAATTCAACTATATTGACGGCATTCTTCGTGTGCTTTCTTCAGGCTCTGATGTTGAAGGTGTTTCTATCTCAATCAAGAACTATAATTTCGGAGATAAACCATATCTCAAAGTTGAGTGGAAAAATGACACCAACAAGGATTTTGCTATGGGCGAATACTTTGATTTGCTCTATTCCAACGGTATGGGGAATTCCTTTAGCTGTGCAAAAGAAGGCGTCGCCTTCAAAGATATCGGATATATCCTACACGCACACGACAGTATAGTAATGACCTATGACCTTTCGCATTTTGACGTGTCAAAAAGCGGATACTATACATTTAAAGCAAATTACGGCGGAAACCTATGGATAGATTTCATTCTTGATTACGGAAGCTTCTACCAAGACGATATCATCGAACTTGAGGATATTGAAAACGAAAATCTGTCAAAGCTTTTTCAAGCGGGAAATGCAATCTCCCCGATAAGCTCAATTCGCTTTGAACCGGTTTTCAGACTTGACACCAAAAAGGATTTTGAGGATTTTGCAAAGAAATACGATTTCATAACCTTCAAAAACGGCGGAGATTTGCTGACCCTCGCACAAAACCTTGACGAAAATCTCTTTGATGACTATTCGTTGTTGCTTGCAGTTGTCCCTCACTCTTCAAAGGTTACAGTAGGGGAATTCTTCGTTGGCGAAGAGGGAATGCGGCTTCATCTTCACGCTAAAAATGAATATGGCGGGGAAAGGTTGAATTGGCTTGTTATAACTCCTGTGCAGAAGCGCGAGCTTAATGAAACAGAGCTCACGGCAACGCTGTGGGGAGAACTCGTTGGCGAAAGAACCTATTACTACTATTTCTCACCCGACCCCTTCGCACCCTCCTTGGTGCTTCGCGAGGACGGTACTGGAAGCTTCAGCTATTCAGTCCTCAGTTCCACCGCAAACTTCGGCAGGTATAAAAACAACGGCGAAACGATAGTTTTGACAACCGATGACAAAAGGTACTATTTCACCTTTATCATCGACGGCGATAGACTTATTTTTGATGCCGAAAACTCCAGCGAGATTCCAAAATACCGCTACTCTGAAAACGGAGTTCTGACAACTCCCGTGCCCGATGGTGCAGTATTTGAATAACCGATGCAAAACGCGCTTGTGATATATCATCACAAGCGCGTCTTTTCTTATCTGTTATACTTTGTGCCGATGTAGTTTGCAGGGTTCATATACTTTTTGTTGATTCGTATTTCGAAGTGGCAATGCGGTCCCGTAGAGTTTCCTGTAGAACCTACCTTTGCAATAATATCACCCTGTTCAACGTAGTCACCAAGACTTACAAGCAACTTACTGCAATGCGCATACAGGGTCTGCACGCCGTTTCCGTGGTCGATTATAATGTGATATCCGTATCCGTAGGTGAGCTTCTTCACGGTTATTACTCTGCCCGACATTGATGCGCGGATGTTCGTGCCTTTTGCCGCCGCAATATCCATACCCGTGTGGCCCTTGTACCCGTTTATGTGACAGCTGACGTATCCACCGTCAACAGGCCAGATAAACTTTCCGGTATATTTTCCCGAACCTGTAGAAGCGGTGGTGTTCACGTAGGTTCCGATGATAATCTCGCGGTTAACGGGCTCTTTTGTAACAACGGTCGATATGACGTTTGTTGCAGACAGTACGCCGTCAATATAAACCTTTTCGGCAGTTTGAAGAGCAGTTCCTTTTTTGCCGGAAACGACCACCTTGGTGGTGCCTTTAGAATACTTGTTGCTGTTAGAGCTTATTATCTTATAATCCACGTCGATTTCCACAGTTTCAATAAATGAGGTTTTAACTGCAAGAAAAGGCTTGGAGTTTGAGATAAGAACCTCTTGACCGGGCATACAGACCTTTTCAATATTAGGGTTCAGCGCCTTGAAGGTGGAATATGGGATTCCGTTCTTTTGCGCTATGAGAGTCGGTGCATCGCCGGGCTGAACGATGTAGGTCTTCTTTCCTTCAACCTCAGAAAGCACGAGCTTTTCAAGGACACTGCAGTCAACGATACTCGTTTCGGGATAAAGACCGTCTTTGACCTGTACGTCGTTGACAAATCCAACAATCTCGCCGTCGGCACCGGTCGAATATTCGTCAAGCATACCCTCAAGCACCTGCGCGAGAGTAGCACCGTCAGTTGTAGCGCCGTAAAAATCCCCGTCAACGTATAGCCCGTAGGCCTCTCTTATATCTGCGCCGCTTGCCTCAATCATTTTGTTGCACAGCTCAAACTCGTCGGAAACTCTGCCACTACTCGAAAGGGTGGTAACCTCCAAATCCGGTGTAAAGGCATAAGGCTTTTCCTGACCGTTATAAATGATGCGGTCCTGCATCAGCCTTTCAGCTTCGTTGTATACCGCTTCGTTTGAAACGTAGCCTACAAGCTGACCGCCGTAGTTTATTGCCAGAACGTATTCCGAGGACCTGAAATCCGATACGGTACCCAGAAGAAAAATGAAAGCAACCACAGGTGCGGCGTAGCACAGGATTATGCGTATTTCCTTGAAAAATGCGGCATATCCGTTCTTGAGCATATTGCCCATTGAACTAAACATTCCGCTAAATCCGCCCACTTTGTAGGACTCGCGGGCTCTTGCAAAGAAGCGGACGGGAAGACTCGAGATAAAACGCAGAGAATTTATTAACTCCTTCAAAAACGTCTTCAGCTGACCCCAAGCGTATGAAAGAACAGACTTAGCTTTTTTAAGGCGTTTTGCTGTAAAGGCAACTACCTTTTCTGAAGTGGTGCGATAGATTTTGAAAAACGACCTCAAAAAGACCGTTCCGATATAATAAAAAAAGTCGTAAAGTACGCTTGATGTCAAAGGTTGCTTTGCAACTTTAAGTGTTTTTTCGGGGTTGCCACGCGAAGCTTTTCGCTGTGTCAAACGGCGAAAACGAGATGTCATTCCACCACTCCTTTCATACAGTCATATGCAATAATTATACCTTATTTTGCTTCCGAAATCAATACTAACAACAATATTGGAAAAAATACACAACAATATTTTGAATATTTTTCAAATTATCTTCAATTTACTTGTATTTTTCCCAAAGAAAATGTATAATGAAATGAGATATACTTACAAGATAAAGTCAGGAGGAAAAAAGTGTTTAATTTCTCACCCATAACTATTGCAGCAAGACTGATTTGCATACTGTTCTTGCTTCCTATACACGAATGTGCGCACGCCTTTGCATCCTCTCTTTTAGGTGATAAAACCGCACAGTATCAAGGCAGACTATCTTTAAACCCCTTGCGCCATCTTGATATTATGGGTGCCCTGTGCCTTTTGGTTGGTGGATTTGGTTGGGCAAAGCCCGTAGGAATAAATCCCTATAACTTCAAAAACCGAAAGGTTGGTATGGCGCTTTCGGCGCTCGCAGGCCCGCTTTCGAATTTTATCGTTGCCTTTCTGATGCTTTTGATTGTCAGGATACTTCTCTTTTTCCCAATCACTAACAACTTTGTGCCGGCAGTATTGCAGGTACTTGCCCTGATAGCACAGATAAGCATCGGCTTGGGCGTTTTTAATATGATACCCGTTCCTCCGCTTGACGGCTCGCGAATTTTTCTCGTGTTTTTGCCGGAAAAATACTACTTCAAAATTATGCAATACGAACAGTATATATCAATTGCACTGATGGTGCTCATCATTTCGGGCGCTTTGGACGCACCTCTCGGTATCGTCGGAGGGCTCGTCTACAACGGTATGTTTAATATTCTGTTTTAATAGGCGGTGAAAGAGTGGAAACGCTCAGTTTTAAGCTGGAGCAGTTCGAGGGTCCTTTGGATCTTCTTCTGCATCTTATCTCAAAACACAAAATGAATATCTTTGACATCGAGATAAGTAGCCTGCTCGAGCAGTATATGAACTATCTCGAAGCGGCAAAGAGTATGGATATGGAGTTTGCCGGCGAGTTTCTTGAAATGGCATCCCGCCTTATCCATATAAAGACCGTTTCGCTATTGCCGAAGCACGATGAGGGCGACGAGCTCAAAAAGGAACTCACGGGTGAACTCATCGAATACAGCCTCTGCAAAACGGCTGCAAGACTTTTGGGGGAGCGCTTTTGCGGAAACGATATTTTCTGCCGCAAGCCTACAGAGCTCGAAACCGACAAAACCTATAACGGCAAGCACACGCCCGACGAGCTTATGAATGCGTTTGTGAGTATGACGGGAAAGGTGAGAGCCAAGCTTCCGCCCGACCAGACGAGATTTACCCCTATAGTTACGCACAAGATTGTTTCTGTGTCTTCAAGGATAATTTTCGTGCTCAAAAAGCTGTATAAAAAATCCCGTATGAAATTTCTCGGATTTTTTGAAAAATCCAAAAGCCGTTCCGAAAGGGTGGCAACATTTTTGGCAATACTTGAGCTTGTGAAAGCAGGACGCCTCAAGGTTGAAAATGACGAGATAATAATGGACAGAAGCGGAGGCAGAAAAACAGATGACAATAAATGAGATGATATCTGCGGTTGAAGCGTGTCTTTTCGCAAGCGGAGACCCTGTACCGCTTGGTAAAATTGCGCAGGCGGTGGAAGCTGACACAAAAACCGTAACCGGCGCATTGAAGATGCTTGCGGACAGGCTCACGGAAAGCGGCAGCGCGATTGAGCTTATACAGCTCGACGATTCCTATCAGCTTTGTACGAAGAAACAGTATGCCCCATACGTTAAAAATCTTCTTGAGATAAAGCGCAATACGCCGCTTTCACAGTCAGCACTGGAAACACTTGCAATAGTAGCATATAACCAACCTGTAACCAAAAGCTTTGTCGACCAGGTCAGAGGTGTTGACAGCTACTATTCCGTTTCCTCTCTTTGCGAAAAAGGACTCATTGAGGAAGCTGACAGACTCAATATTCCCGGAAGACCTATAACCTACGTTACGACACCGCACTTTTTGCGTTGCTTCTCAATGAGCTCACTGGAAGAGCTTGTGCCTGCAAGCGAAATCGTATCGGGCTTTCAGGAAGAAGAACAACCCGAAGAAGAATAATACGAGGGGTGAAGTATGGGCTGGATAATATTTGCGGCGATAGCAGCACTTGTTGCGGTCCTGCTTTTCGCTCCGATAGCTTTGCACGTCCACTATGACGGCGAAAAAACTCGCTCGTGGATACGCGTTTTGGCGTTTCGCATTCCTGTTTTCGATTCTTCAAAACCTAAAAAGGAAAAGAAGCAAAAGAAAAAGACCCAAAAGAAGAAAAAATCAAAAGACGATAAGGGCTTTTTCGGAACAATAACCTCTCTTTGCGATTTTGCTCGCTCGGGGCTAAAGGCGGGAAAGATAGTTTCAAAGCACCTGCACTTTTACGGTGTTCGTGTTTTTTGGAAGATAGCTCGCGGCGACCCGTATGAAACCGGAATTGCTTTTGGAAATGCAAACGCTGTTTTGTACCCTACTTTTGGTGTGCTTGCAAATTATTTCAAGGTCAAATTCGAAAGGATTGACATCGTTCCCGATTTCACAGCGGAAAAAGATAGTTATGACATAACGCTGAAGGCGAAGATATCCCCGTTCAATCTGCTCAGAGCAGGAATAGCATTCCTCTTTGATATGATAAAAAGGGGATACCAAAATTCAGCGGATAAAGATACAACTCAAATCAACAATGACAAGGAAGGTGCTTTGAAAAATGGCTAATCAATCTATACAGGACGTCCTTTCTGTATCAATGGAAAGGCTCAAACAACTCGTTGACGTGAACACTATTATAGGCGACCCCATAACAGTTGGTGAAAATACAATAATTATCCCGATATCAAAGGTTTCCTTTGGATTTGCATCGGGTGGTTCTGATTTCCCCAGCAGTCAGAAGGAACTTTTCGGTGGCGGAAGCGGCGGTGGAGCCACAATACAGCCTTTGGGCTTTATTGTAGTTGCAAACGGCGACGTAAAGCTTTTGCAGTTTGCCACAAGCAACAACACGGCCGATAAGGTTGTAAACCTTGTACCCGAGCTTATTGATAAGGTCTCCGCAATGTTCCCGAAAAAGAAGGAAGAAGCTCCCAAGACTGACGCTGAATAAAATCCAGTATAAACAAAACCGCTTTCTGCATATATATTCCCAAGAAGGAATATGGGAGTGGTTTTGTTGTTGCGTAAAATACTTTGTACATTGATGGCGTTGGCTGTCGCCCTTTTGCCGTGTATGCACTGCAGTGCAAATACGGTGGATACTGACGTGTCGGCACAGGCGGCGGTTTTGATAGATCTCGATAACGGGCGCGTGTATTACGAAAAGAATGCAGACGCCGTGTTGCCTATGGCAAGTACCACAAAGATAATGACGGCTTTGGTGGTGCTCGAAAGTGGACTTGACCTCGATAAATACTTCACTGTAGACTCTTCTGCGATTATGGTGGAAGGCTCGTCGATGGGACTTCAAAAAGGCGACAGGGTGACCCTGCGGACACTCTGTTACGGGATGCTGCTTCCGTCGGGGAACGACGCGGCTAATGCTGCGGCAGTTTACGTAGGAGGCAGTATCGAGGGCTTTTGTCGGCTTATGAACGAGCGGGCAAGAGAGATGGGCCTTGTCAATACTTGCTTTCAAACCCCGTCGGGACTTGATGATGAAAACCACCACACCACAGCGAAAGAGCTTGCAACTATTGCGTATCACGCGATGAAGAACGAGGATTTTAAAAGCATCTGCAAATGCATAACCGCATCTGTGGAATTCGGAAATCCTCCGTATAAAAGAACGCTGTATAACCACAACCGCCTGCTCAGGACCTACGACGGAACAATCGGGGTGAAAACAGGCTTCACCAAAAAATCGGGCAGATGCTTGGTGTCTGCCGCACAAAGAAACGGTGTTGGGCTCATCTGTGTAACGCTCAACGCCCCAAACGATTGGAATGACCATAAAAGGCTGTATAACGAAGGTTTTGACACACTTGCACAGCTGGAACTTGATGACGGCTCGGATTACGTGCTCAAGGTTACGGGAGGCACCGTGTCTTCGGTAAATCTTGCGCCTTCAAAAACTCCCTTGGCAACCCTCTCTGCAGGGGAGCTTGCGAAGGTTAAAAAGACAGTCACTATAGCTCCCTTTGCCTACGCTCCCGTAAAATGCGGTGACGTTATGGGCGAGGTAGTGTATACAATAGATTCGACAGAGCTTGCAAGGATTGAGCTTGTCGCAAAAACAGACGTTGAACGGCTTGTTCCCGAAAAGAATTTGTTTGAAGAATTTTGGGACAGTATATTAAGGCTTATAAAAAAGTAAAGGTAGATTATTATGGCAGAACTCGGAAAAATAAGGATACAAAAAGCACTCTCTGATTGCGGATACACCTCAAGAAGAAACGCTGAGGAATTGGTGCGTCAGGGAAGAATAAAAATAAACGGCAGAAAAGCGGAAATAGGTGCTGCCGTAAACCCTAACCGCGACGTTATTACCGTCGACGGTGAGCGTGTTTATACAGGCGGAAAGAAGACGCGGGTCTACATAGCGCTAAATAAACCGCGCGGATACGTGACCTCTCTCAAAGACGAACTTGGCAGAAAAACCGTTGACGAGCTCGTAACCGACGTGGGTACGCGCGTTTATCCCGTGGGACGTCTTGACAAAAACTCCGAGGGCCTTTTGATAATGACCAATGACGGCGAGTTTGCCAACTTTATGATGCATCCGAAATATAAGGTCGAGAAGGTCTACCGCGTAACGGTAAAGAATTCTGTATCCGACGAACAGGTGACAGAGCTTGCAAGCGGTGTTGTAATCGATGACCGCAGAACCGAACCCTGTGAGGTTGTTGTGTTTGAAAAGGCAAACGAGCGCTCGGTTATGCAGATAACCTTGCGCGAGGGCAGAAACCGTCAGATTAGAAAGATGTGCGAGAGCGTGGGACTCACCGTCAGCAGACTGAAGAGAATTTCCGTAGGTCCCGTAAGACTTGGAGTGCTCCAACCCGGCGAGTACAGATATCTCACCGCAAGGGAGATAGAGCTTTTAACCTCAAGATTTGCTACCCAGACCTCGCAGTTCAAACAAGCAGAAAACGTTGCTAATAATAAACCTTCTCGCAATTTCGGAAAAGAGGAACCGAAAAAGAGATATGATAGAAAACCGCAAAGACCGTCACCAAGCTTTTCCGAAAAACCTAAGCGTAAAAAGTATGACGAATACGACGATTTTGAGGATTACGGAGTATTAAAAAAGAAAAAAAGCGACAAGTGGTATGACCTCAAGCGAAACAAATGACAAGAAGGAAAGGGAACACCCCTTTCCTTTTTAACGGAGATAGATTATGATAACTATGACCAAAGAAACCGACACCCAAAAGCTCAGAAAAATCTGCGAGAACGAGGGCGTCGAATACACCGAAAAGATTATGGCAATAACCGCCATGGATAAAGACGAATTGCTTGGGTACTCTCTTTTTTCTACAGAGGACAGGCTTTGCTTGATAAATATTTCTACCAACCCGATTTTGTGGAATATTATCGGCGACGGACTTTTTCGGGCGACGTTGAACTTCGGTGTTGAAAACGGCATTTACTCTGCAAAAATAGAAAAAAAACTGCTTGAAAGGTTGAAGGGAAGCGTTATTCCGCCTGATAAATCAACCGAGATAATCGAAGATTGTGAAGCGTTTTTGCAGGATATAAAAAAGTGCGGCAGATAGAACGGAGAAAATATGAGCGTAGATTATAATAGATTTTTGGAACTGAAAAAAGCCGCACTTGGCGCGGTGTTCAAAAGAATGAACGAGATGCAGCGCAAGGCGGTTTTCCAGATTGACGGTCCAATACTGATACTTGCAGGCGCAGGAAGCGGAAAAACAACGGTCATCGTCAATCGAATAGCTAATATGATAAAATACGGCAATGGCTATAACAGCACCTGTATGCCCGATAGCGTTACAGAAGACGATATTGCCTTTTTAGAAGAAGCTGCAAAGGGTAACATAACCGACGAGGCGCGCCTGACAAATCTGTGTGCAATGCGCCCTGTGCGCCCTTGGAACATACTTGCGATAACCTTCACCAATAAAGCGGCAGGGGAACTTAAAGAAAGACTTGCCGTTATGCTTGGCGAGGACGCAAACGATATCCTTGCAAGCACCTTTCACTCTGCTTGCGTGCGCATCCTGCGCAGGGATATCGACAAAATCGGCTACGACAAAAAGTTTGGTATCTACGACGCTGACGATAGCTTGCGTGTGGTGAAGGATATAATTAAAAACTTCAACGTCGATGACAAGATGTTCGCTCCCAAAAGCGTTGCATCTGCAATATCAAGATACAAAGATACGTTGAAAACTCCTCAGGATGCAATGGCTGAGGCAGGGGTAGACTATCGCAAAAAGGTTATCGCGCAGATCTATCAAGAATATCAAAGAGTGCTTCGCTCGAATACAGCGCTTGATTTTGACGATATAATCAGCCTCACCGTTAAGCTTTTTGAAGAGAACCCCGATGTGCTTTCCTACTATCAAAACCGCTTCAGATACATAATGGTGGATGAGTATCAGGACACAAACCACGCACAGTTCAGACTTGTAGAACTGCTGTCAAAACAGTATAAAAACATCTGTGTCGTGGGCGATGATGACCAGAGTATCTATAAATTCAGAGGCGCAAATATCGAAAATATCCTCAATTTTGAAGAGCAGTTTGAGGATGCTATGGTAATAAGACTCGAACAAAACTACCGCAGCACCCAGACGATACTTGATGCCGCAAACGCCGTTATAGCAAACAACAGCGAGAGAAAGGGCAAAAGCCTCTGGACCGATAATGGAAAAGGCGAGAAGGTGTTCTGGTACAGAGCAAGCGACGAGCAAGGAGAGGCGGCGTTTATAGGACAGACCATTCTCGATAACGTCGCAAAAGGCGCAAAATTCTCTGACCATGCGATACTCTACAGAATGAACTCACTTTCCAACAACCTTGAAAAATACTGTGTGAGGGCGTCCATACCTTATAGGATAATCGGAGGTCACCGCTTCTATGAGCGTAAGGAAATAAAGGACGTTTTGGCGTATCTGCAGGTAATCAACAATCCTGCCGACGACCTCAGACTCAAACGCATCATAAATGAACCCAAAAGAGGAATCGGAGATGCGACCGTAGAGGCGGCACAGCGCATAGCGAGCGGATTGGGAATAAGTCTGTTCGAGGTTATGAGCAATGCAAAAAACTATGCGGACCTTTCGAGGAAGGGAAATGCACTTGAGGATTTTTGCAAAATGCTGTCAAACCTTATGGAAAAGGCAGACGAGATACCGCTGTATGAGCTTTTGGAGCTCGTTCTCGAAAACAGCACCTACCGCACCTACCTCAAAGCGCAGGGTGACGAGGGACTCACAAGACTTGAGAACGTTGACGAGCTTATGTCCAATATAAAGAAATATTGTGAAGAAAACGACGAGCCGTCTTTGGCAGGATTTTTGGAAGAGGTATCACTCTTCACCGAGCTTGATAACTACGACCCCGATGCTGACAGTATAACGATGATGACCATACATTCTGCAAAGGGACTTGAGTTTCCGTACGTCTTTATCAACGGTATGGAGGACAATATCTTCCCCGGAGTGCAGTCAATGTTCAGCCAGTCAGAACTCGAGGAAGAGAGAAGACTTGCATACGTTGCGATAACGAGAGCAAAAAAACAGCTCTATATCACAAACGCGCAAACGAGAATGCTCTACGGCTCTACCCAACGGAACGTGCCGTCAATGTTCTTGCGCGAGATACCAAAGTCACTTATCGATTGCGAAGATGCCGCGAAGACCGCAATGTCGGTGTCACAAACGATAGTGCATAAGCCTACTTCGTCCTATACTCCGAGCTTTGCAAGAGGTGTTGGAACGCATACTGCTCCAAAAGCACCGGCGGCAAGCTACAAAAGCGGTCAGATTGTAAGCCACAAAACCTTTGGACGCGGAATGATTATAACCGTTACCAAGATGGGCAACGACAATCTGTTGGAAATCGCTTTTGAAAACGCAGGGACGAAGAAGCTTATGAGCAATTTCGCCCGACTCGAGATAATAGAATGAAAATTTTGAAAATAACCGCCGTTTTGGCGGTTATTTTTGTGTGAAGGCTGTAAAAATGTGGTATACTGAATATATAAAACGAAAATGGCGGTGGGCTTGTGGAAAAGATATTCACCTCAAGGGAAATGAAACAGATAGAGGCTATGTCAAACAGCGAGGGTATGACCTATATGCGCCTGATGGAAAATGCAGGAAGCGCTGCATATAACGTCCTCAGAAAACAGTATGGCATAACCTCGGGCAAGGTTGTTGTCCTCTGCGGAAATGGAAATAACGGAGGAGACGGCTTTGTCGTCGCACGAAAGCTCTATGATAACGGAATCGACTGCGCTGTTGTTCTTGTCAGCGGAGAGCCCAAAACAGTTGAGGCTATCTCTATGTACAATCGTGTTCGTGAAAGAGATATAGCGGTTGTTGACTTCGAAAAAGAGACGAAAACTGCATATCTGGCAATCAGTCAAAGTGACGTGGTGGTGGATGCCGTCTATGGAACGGGCTTTCACGGGAAACTCAAATATAACGTGAAGGAACTGTTCAGCTTTGTAAACAACGTAGGAAAGAGAACGTTTTCTCTCGATGTTCCAAGCGGTATGAACGCCGACGATGCCTGCGTAGAAGAAGTTTGTATACAGCCAAACGGGACGGTAGTCTTTGCTGCATACAAGCCGGCACACAAGCTCGGAAAAACCAAGGAAATGTGCGGTGAACAGACCCTTGTAGATATAGGCATTGACCCAAAGCTCTATAACAGTATTCCTTTGAGTATCAGCGTTATGAACGAGGAGTCTGTATCACAGATGTTGAAAAAACGCTCGCCGTTTGGGAACAAAGGAACGTTTGGAAAGCTCCTCGATATATCGGGAAGTTTTGGAATGTCGGGCGCTGCGGCAATGTCGGTAATGTCTGCTATGCGAAGCGGTGTGGGACTTGCAACGTTAGCTACAACACAAAGACTTGCCGAAAATCTGATTCCGCTTTTGCTTGAATGTACGATGTTACCGCTGAAAGAAACCGAAAACGGAAACATTTCTGCCGAAAATGCAGAAAGAATACTGAAAACGGCAGAAAGCTATTCTGCAATTCTTGTCGGTTGCGGTATGGGAAATAACGAAGACACGCGAAAAATAGTTGAAAGACTTGTAAACGAACAAGAAAAAACGATAGTAATAGATGCCGATGGAATAAACGTCCTTTCACAGAGCATAAATATATTAAAGGAATCAAAGGCGGATATCATATTAACACCCCATATAGGCGAGTTCGCAAGGCTTATCGGTACAAGCGTTGAAGAGGTCAAAAACCGCAGGTTCGGGCTTGCACGTGATTTTGCAACCGAATATAACGTGACCTTGGTGCTGAAGGACAGCACAACCCTCATCGCAACTCCCGATTCAAAACTGCTGATAAACTGTAATGCAAACAGCGGACTTGCAAAGGGCGGAAGCGGAGACATGCTTGCAGGTATAATAGCATCCTTCTGCGCACAGGGCTATTCGCCCGAAACCGCTTCGGCTTTGGGAGTGTATATCCATATGACTGCGGCGGCAATTTCAGCAGCAAGACTTGGAGAACACAGTATGCTCGCGAGAGATGTGATAGACGATATTGCCTTTGCTTTCAAAAAAATCGAAGGTAAGGGGTAACGACTGTTACGATGAAAAAACTGTTGGCGATGCTGTTGTCTGCAGGCGTTATAATTTCGCTTTGCGCCTGTACGAGCGAAGACAAAAAACTGACGGAAAACGATGAAGGACTCAAGCAAATATCCCAAAAATACGAAAACCAATACCAAACGACAGCCAATATTGAATACAACGGGACAACGATAAAGGTCAATATGGAAAAAACA
The DNA here is from genome assembly GCA_045531755.1 of Oscillospiraceae bacterium. Taxonomy (GTDB): domain Bacteria; phylum Bacillota; class Clostridia; order Oscillospirales; family Ruminococcaceae; genus UBA11540. The sequence goes on from JAZSEP010000102.1 coordinate 29,986, forward strand.
GAGGAAGGCTCCACCAAGGTCGACTTTCTGGAGCCCGCAATGCTGAAGGGTATGACCTTTGAGGTTTCGGAGGATAATATCGAGGTCGGATACTTGGGTATGCATTTTAACATTGACCCGAATAACCTTTCTTCGAGCATCATCGTTTCCACTATCGTCAGCACCTTTAACACAATGGCTTCGGGCAGCGGAATTACCGCAGAGGTTGACGGAAGCGCACTAAACGTAATGGGAACCACGAACAACGCTAATTTCCTGTTGGTTTTGGATAAAAACAGCGGAAATGCCCTTAAATTAGAAATCCCGTCAATGAATCTGGTTGCCGAATTTGATAGCTTTACGTTAAATTAAAAAGACACCGCACAATTTTGTGCGGTGTCAGTTTTTTGTTGTGAAATACCTTTATGCCACTTGTGTTTTAAACGATGATTGCTATTTTACCCCAAACAAAAGGTCGCCATAAGATGGGTAGGGCCAGTATTCAGCTGAAGTGATGGTTTCGAGCTCGTCAACGTATTTTCTCAGTTCATTCATCGCAGGGATTACAATGTCTTTAAAGCCTTTTGCAGTTTCGTGCGCGCCTTGAATCGATTTCAAATCGTCAACAGCTTTTTCAAGTGTTTTCGTGCTTGTATAAACCTTTCCCGTGAGGTCGGAAAGACGCTCTACCGTTTCGGTTTCATAGCTGCAATCAGCACAAGCAATAAAGGATTTCTTTGACATGGCAGCGCCTGCAAGGTCGCCGGTGTATCTGCTGACGGCAGGAAGAATGTCCTTCTTGACCATATCGAGCATTGTCAAAGCTTCAATGTTTATTATCTTGCAGTAGTTTTCAAGCAAAATCTCAAAACGTGAGCGAAGCTCAGTTTCGCTGAAGACCTTGTGACAGGTGAAAAGCTCGATGTTCTTTTCGTGAAGGAGATAGGGCAGACAGTCAGGTGTTGTTCTCAGATTGAGAAGTCCGCGTTTCTCTGCCTCTTTTGTCCAGGCATCGTCATATCCGTTTCCGTTGAATATTATGCGCTTGTGTTGCTTTATTGTGTTAACGATAAGTGTGTGCAGGTCGTTGTTGAAATCGGTACTGCTTTCCAATGTATCCGCAAACTGTCTTAAGGATTCAGCCACGGTAGTGTTGATAACTACGTTGCAGTCGGCTATTGAAGCAGATGAACCGAGCATACGGAATTCAAACTTGTTTCCTGTGAATGCAAACGGAGAGGTGCGGTTTCTGTCAGTCGTGTCTTTAGGAAATCTCGGCAGAACGTGAACGCCGATTTTCATCTGTACCGTTTCTTTTGCATCGTATACAGAGCCCGTTTCAAGTGCTTCAAGAATTTCGTTTAACTCATCACCCAGGAACATTGAAACAACAGCAGGCGGAGCTTCGTTGGCACCAAGACGGTGGTCGTTTCCTGCCGAAGCGACGGAGATTCTCAAAAGGTCCTGATACTCGTCAACTGCCTTTATAACGGCGCAGAGGAATAGCAAAAACTGTGCGTTTTCATAGGGGGTGTCACCTGGCTCAAGAAGATTTGCGCCCGTGCTTGTGGAGATAGACCAGTTGTTGTGCTTTCCGCTTCCGTTGACGCCTGCAAAGGGCTTTTCGTGCAAAAGACAAACAAGACCGTGCTTTCTTGCAACCTTCTGCATAATCTCCATAGTGAGCTGATTGTGGTCGGTGGAGATATTGGTGGTTGTGAAGATGGGGGCGAGCTCGTGCTGCGCGGGAGCAGCTTCATTGTGCTCCGTTTTCGCAAGAACACCGAGGTCCCACAGCTCTTTATCGAGGTCTCTCATAAACGCTGCAACACGCGGTTTTATTGCTCCGAAGTAATGGTCGTCAAGCTCCTGTCCCTTTGGAGCCTTTGCGCCAAAAAGGGTGCGCCCTGTGTATATCAAATCCTTGCGCTTTTCGAATATCTCGCGGTCCACGAGAAAATACTCCTGTTCGGGACCGACGGTAGTCTTAACCGAAGCGACAGCTTCATTGCCGAAAAGCTTGAGTATCCTCATAACCTGACGGTTAACAGCTTCCATAGAACGAAGAAGAGGAGTTTTCGCATCAAGAGCCTCGCCGCCGTAGGAGCAAAAAGCGGTGGGTATGCAAAGTGTATCTTCTTTTATGAAGGCGTACGAGGTGGGGTCCCAGGCGGTATATCCTCTTGCTTCAAAGGTCGCGCGAAGACCGCCGGAAGGAAAGCTCGAAGCATCGGATTCACCGCGGACAAGCTCTTTTCCGGAGAATTCCATGATAACTCTTCCGTCTTCAACAGGGGATATAAAACCGTCGTGCTTTTCAGCGGTGATGCCTGTCAAAGGCTGGAACCAGTGGGTGTAGTGGGTAGCACCCTTTTCTATAGCCCAGTCCTTCATAGCATTTGCAACAACGTTAGCAACGTTTATATCAAGACGGCGTCCGTCCTTGATTGTTTTTTGCATCGCTTTGTAGGTTTCTTTTGGAAGACGTTCCTTCATAACGGTGTCGTTAAACACCATACAGCCAAATCTCTCCGAAATTTTGCTCATTGCAGTCGCTCCTTTGAATATTCAAACAAGAAAACGTCGCAGAAGAAGACCTGCGACGCTATTAATTTTATGTAATTATTATAGATAACAGACTCGTGAAAGTCAACCAAAATAAAAACATTTGTGGGTATACGCAAAAACTTCGGTTGCTCACGAAATAATTTTGTGCGATTTGAAGGGATTAACGTCTGTGCGCGGCCCTGAATTGACCCGGAGAAACCTTTTCGTGAGACCTGAATGCAGTGGAAAAATAACACGAGTCGTCAAATCCAACCGCTGCGGCAATCTCCTTTATGGGCATATCGGTAGAGAGCAAAAGATCCTTTGCAGCTTCAAATTTTTCCGTAAGCACGTAGGACAGGGGGCTGACTCCCACAGTGTTCTTGAAGACCTTGCACAGATATTTCGGCGAGATAGCGCAACGCTTTGCAATATCCTCAACGGTTATTTTCTGGCTTATATTTGAAGAAATATACCGCTTTGCGTGGTCCACGATATTACCCTTTGTATGCTTGTTTTCGTTGTGCAAGGAAAGAAGCTCATAAAAAACGGAAGTGTAGTAGAAGGAAAGGTTCATACCTGACAGGTCGGTTTTTATTGCTCTTTCAAAAATCATACGAATACGCTGAGCGTTTTGCTGAACGGAGAACTTGTGTGAAGTGTTGGGAATACCGCATTTTCCAAGGAGCTCTTCAACTCTCGTTCCTTGAAAAACAATCCAATAATGCTCGAGCGGTTCATCATAGACCTCAAGGAATTCAAGCTCCTTGGGCGTAATCATAAAACCTTCACCCGGACCGAGAAAGGTGCCGTTGTAGCGACAGGTTCCGCTGACAATATAATGGAGTATGTAATCCGTGCGTGCCAAAGGACCGTATTTCCTGTTCGGATAGGTGTGGTTGAAACCGATTTCCCGTATGTCCAAGCCTTCGTCTATCGGAAATGTGTTGAATACAAATTTCAAATTAATCACCAAGATGAGTATACTGTATTTTTGATATAAGGTCAATACAAAAAGCGAAGTTTTTAAATATAAAGCGACAGAAAATCCAATAGTTTCGTCAAACAAATGTGTGATATTTTGATATGCTGATTTCAAACCAACAGATGGCACAAATTCAATGAAGATGTGATATATTGACTTCGATATATTTTGTTGTATAATAAAAATAGCAGTTCGTTAATTTCTGCTTTGAAAGGAGAATAATTGTGAAAAAATTGTTTATTTTTTGTTTGGTGGCACTTTTGCTCGTTGGTTGTATCGACCCTGTTGTATCAGAGCCATCTTCGAATAGTTCTATTGAAAGTACCGATAGCTTAGATGTTTCTTCGCAAGACACGAGTAGTAAGCCCGAGCCCGAGATTCTCCTTGCTGACGGAGAGTATTACAATGGCTTGAACGCTGAATTTGTTCAAACCCAAACTGAAACGCCGACGGATGAGGAAAAAGTTACCGTAATAAATTCTGTTGGCGCGCTTCAGCAGTATTATCTTGATAACGAGAAGCTATATGACCTCGATGAATTCAGTACTCTGATAGGTGAATTTGACGAGGAATATTTTGAAGAAAAAACTGTAATTTTAGTTGCTTTCGGCATAGGTGAAACCTGTAAAAGGTGTGCTGTAAATAGCATTGAACAAAAAGACGGAGAGCTTAATATCAGCATTGCACACATATATCGGGGGTATCCTCAGGATTACCAAATGATTCCCCAAAAAACCGTTCATGCGATTATAAAAATTGATAAAATGCAAATATCTACAGATAAAATCAACGTAGAAAAAGTTAGTGCAAGGGAAACGTCTGCAGACGATGCGGTAATCACTATCGATGCTTTGCAGGAAGAGCGATTTGCTGGAAATGAATATAGCACTCGATATATAGCGTATGGTAAGATAGCACATGATTACTGCGTCGGAGACGTTGTGAAAATAACCTTTGAGGGCGCATATCAGTGTGTTGGTGACGATGGAAATCAGTGGGTGTACTGTATGCCGCTCAGTGTAGAACCGAGTACGCTTAGACCAAACACCGCTACCGGCAAACCTGTAATATATATCTATCCCACCGAAAAAACCGACGTAACAGTAAAACTTGATTTTAACGGCAGGCTCGGATACACCTATCCAAAGTATGACGGCTTGTGGGAGGTCACTGCATACCCCGATGGAAAACTCGTGGATAAAGAGGGGAGAAGATACAACACTCTGTTTTGGGACGGTTGGTCGGACGTAAGATATGACCTATCCGAAGGCTTCTGTGTGAAAGGCAAAGACACAGAAGAGTTCTTGAGAGAAAAACTCGCCTTTCTTGGACTCAACGAGAGGGAAATAGAAGAATTTCTTGAGTATTGGTTGAAGTGGATGGAAGGCAATAAATATAACATTATAACCTTCCAGGATGAACTGTACAAAGAAACCGCAAAGCTCACGATTTCCCCCCAACCCGACACTATCATAAGAGTGTTTGTGGCTTTTGCTCCGAGCGAGGAATATGTAGAACTCAAACCTCAAAATCTTACCCCTATGCAACGCAAAGGCTACACCGTGATTGAGTGGGGAGGAACAATGCAATAAAACCAAATTAAAACAGCCCAAGCGTTTGACTTGGGCTGTTTTGTCATATGGTTTTGTTCATTTTTACACGCATATTATCGGATATCATCGCGATAAATTCTGAGTTTGTCGGCTTTTGGCGGCTGCCGGGACGGTAGCCAAAGAAGATGTGTATTGCGTCCGGATTTCCCTTTTCCCACGTCACTTCAATGGAGTGGCGGATAGCCCGCTCAACTCTATCAGGAGTAGTACCGTGACGTTTTGCCACAGTGGGATAGAGAACTTTTGTCACGGAATGGAATTTTTCCGCATCATCAACACACAGCATTATTGCAGTTCTCAGAAAATGATATCCCTTTGTGTTTGGCGGAACTCCAATCTTGTGCATAATTTCCGAAACCGTGGTTTCAACATAGTTGGTGGGAATTGAAAGAGATTGGGACATGGTTGCAAGCAACTGGGAAAACTGAATCATTGACTCGGTAAGAGCAGAGGTTGTCAAAGGACTTGGTAAAAAAGAAAACGCTCCTGCAGCTTTAAGCTCCTGACGGGCAAACTCGTCCTCTTGATCTGCGCTGATTAAAAAGAACGGCTTTTTCGACAAAGAGCTCAAATCAATGCTTTTCATTATATCAAGAGCATTCACGTCACTCGAAACGGTGTCAAGAAGAACAAAATGAGGGTCGTTGTTTATTATCATATTAATGATGTCCGCTGAATTAATCTGGCAATGCGTGAGGGTTATGCCGTAATCGCGCAAAATTTGAGAACAAATACGCACCACGTTTTCGTCTTCACACACAACTAAAGCCTTGGTTTCAAACATTCGAAAGTTCCTCCAAAAGTATACGTTGTAAAAATATTATCACATTTATTCGAAAGTTGCAAGATAAAATCGAAAATATTTTACAAAATTTATTGTAATTATTTGTCGAAAAATGTCGAATTTCGGCGAAATAAAAAGAAACGCCTCGTTTTGCTAAAAAACACGAGAATAAATCGACATGAAAATTTGAACCAGCATACACTATGCGTACCACAAAACCGTTTACATATAAAATACTTTGTGTTATAATAATATGATACTTAAAAAATGCAAAAACTAAAAACAATCGCAGGTCTGTATATAAAGCGAAAAGGGAGGCGCCTGTATGGAAAAATTCAAATTAGTATCACAATATCAGCCCACAGGCGATCAGCCCGAGGCTATACAAAGGCTTGTCGACGGACTCAATAAAGGCTATAAGGAGCAGACTCTTTTGGGTGTAACGGGCTCGGGAAAAACCTTCACGATGGCAAACGTCATCGCAAAGGTCAATAAGCCCACCCTCGTTCTCGCTCACAACAAAACCCTTGCCGCACAGCTTTGCTCGGAATTCAAGGAGTTTTTTCCTGAAAATGCTGTGGAGTATTTTGTATCCTATTATGACTACTATCAGCCGGAAGCGTATATCGCAAGCACCGACACCTACATCGAAAAGGACAGCGCAATAAACGAAGAAATAGAAAAACTGCGCCATTCCGCAACCTCATCGCTTTCTGAGCGACGAGATGTCATTATTGTTTCGAGTGTTTCCTGCATATACACCCTCGGTGACCCGAACGACTATCGTCAGATGGTGGTTTCGGTGCGCGAGGGAATGAAGAAAGACCGAGACGAGTTTTTGACGGAGCTTGTCAGCGTTCAATACGAGAGAAACGATTTAAACTTTGTTCGCAATAAATTCCGCGTCCGCGGTGACGTTGTCGAGGTTTTTCCTGCATACAACACAGACACCGCAATAAGAGTTGAGTTTTTTGGCGACGAGGTAGACAGAATAACCGAAATAAACGTCCTCACGGGAGAGGTGAAAGCATCCTTAAAACACGCCGCTATCTATCCTGCTTCACACTATATCGTTCCGTTTGAAAGAACAAAGCAGGCTATGAAGGAAATAGAGGCGGAGATGATAGAACGTGTCCAATGGTTCAAATCGCAGGACAAGCTCATCGAGGCACAGCGAATACAGCAACGAACGCTCTATGACCTTGAAATGTTGCAGGAGATAGGCTTCTGCAAGGGTATAGAAAACTATTCGAGAATTATGGCGGGACGACCTGCAGGAAGCACGCCTTTTTGTCTTCTTGATTATTTCCCCGATGACTTCTTGCTGATAACCGACGAGTCCCACGTAACGCTCCCACAGGTTAGAGGAATGTTCGCAGGGGATAGGGGACGCAAGACTTCCCTTGTCGACTACGGCTTCAGACTGCCGTCTGCTTTTGACAACAGACCTCTGAACTTTGACGAGTTTTATTCAAAGATAAATCAAGCCATCTACGTCAGCGCAACACCCGGACCCTTTGAAAAGGAGCACAGCGTGCAAACGGTCGAGCAGATTATCAGGCCCACGGGACTTATCGACCCCGAGGTAGACGTTCGCCCGATAGACGGACAGATAGAAGACCTTTTGTCCGAGATAAATGTCCGCGCTGCTAAAAAAGAGCGCGTGCTTGTGACGACCCTCACCAAAAAGATGGCAGAAAACCTCACCGAATACCTTGAGGGAGCAGGAGTAAAGGTGCGGTATATGCACCACGACATCGACACCATGGAAAGAATGGAAATCATCCGCGACCTTCGACTTGGCGAGTTTGACGTGCTTGTGGGAATAAACCTACTCCGAGAGGGTCTTGATATACCTGAAGTTTCGCTCGTGGCAATACTCGATGCCGATAAAGAAGGCTTCCTTAGAAGTGAAACGTCGCTCGTACAGACTATAGGACGAGCAGCGCGAAACGTAAACGGTAAGGTAATAATGTACGCTGACAGCGTTACTAATTCGATGGAGCGTGCGATAGCTGAAACCAATCGCCGCCGTGAGTTACAGCAAAAATACAACGAGGAGCACGGCATTACCCCACAGACAATAACCAAAAATGTGCACGAGGTGCTTGAAATCTCCAAGAAGGACCGTTCAACACCCGAGAGTAAGCTCAGCCGCAAGGATAAGCTTGAGCTTATTGAAAAGCTCAAGGTAGAGATGAAAAACGCGGCAAAGCTTCTTGAGTTTGAACACGCGGCATACCTGCGCGACAGGATAGAAAAGATAAAGGAATCTTTGTAGAATGAACGATAAAATAGTAATAAAAGGTGCGAGAGAGCACAATCTCAAAAACGTAGATATAGAGATACCGCGAGATAAGCTCGTTGTCTTCACGGGACTTTCGGGCTCGGGTAAATCCTCGCTTGCTTTTGACACAATCTACGCTGATGGACAGCGTAGATACGTCGAAAGCTTGTCCTCCTATGCAAGAATGTTCCTCGGTCAGATGGAAAAGCCGGACGTTGACAGTATTGAGGGGCTCTCTCCGGCTATATCAATCGACCAGAAAACCACCTCTAAAAACCCTCGCTCTACCGTCGGAACGGTAACCGAGATACACGACTATCTCCGCCTTCTGTATGCAAGAATCGGTATAGTACATTGCCCTGTCTGTGGCAGAGAGATAAAACAGCAGACCGTAGACCAGATAGTAGATAGAGTTATGCAGCTTGAACAGGGAACAAAAATTCTTGTTCTTGCCCCTGTTGTACGCGGCAGAAAGGGCGAACACAAAAAGGAGCTCGAAGCCGCAAAGAAATCGGGTTTTGCCCGTGTGCGCGTTGACGGCAACAGCTATGACTTGTTTGAGGATATAGCCCTTGAAAAGAACATAAAGCACAATATCGAAATCGTAGTAGACAGATTGATTGTCAAGGAGGATATAAAATCCCGACTTGCCGACTCTGTAGAAACTGCAGTGGGACTCTCTGACGGAATTGTTATAATAAGCGTTTTGAACGGTGAAGAGATGACCTTTTCGCTGAACTTCAGCTGTCCCGAGCACGACGTGGCAATTGAAGAGCTGACACCGAGAATGTTTTCCTTCAACAATCCAAGCGGAGCTTGTGAAAAATGTACGGGTCTTGGAACTTTTTTGAGCATATCGCCTGACCTTGTAATTCCAGACAGAAAAAAATCAATTGCACAAGGTGCAATCAGAGCAAGCGGTTGGTACTATGCCGAGGGTGGAATAGCACAGATGTATTACGAGGGACTTGCCGAGCACTACGGCTTTTCTCTTGACACCCCCTTCAAGGAGCTTCCGAAAAATATTCAGGATGTTTTGCTCTACGGCTCAAAGGGTGAAAAGATAAAGATGGTGCGTGAAAACGACAACATCAGCAGTACTTACTACACTGAGTTTGAAGGTATTGTGAACAATCTTGAGCGCAGATTCCGCGAAACCAACAGCGACTGGATGCGCGAGGAGCTCAGAAGCTATATGAGCGAGGAAAACTGTCCCGAATGTAACGGAAAGCGACTTAAAAAAGAATCCCTCGCAGTAACCGTAGGCGGCAAGAATATCGGTGAGTTTGCCGATATGTCGGTGAATGAGGCTCTTGATTTTGTGGAAAACCTCGACCTTTCAGAAAAAGAAAAAATGATAGGCGAAATGATACTCAAGGAGATAAAATCGCGCCTCACGTTTCTCAAGAACGTTGGATTGGATTACCTGACCCTGTCGCGCTCGGCAGGCACCCTCAGCGGCGGAGAGAGCCAAAGAATACGCCTTGCAACGCAGATAGGCTCGTCACTTATGGGAGTGCTGTATATCCTTGATGAGCCATCAATCGGCTTGCATCAAAGGGATAATGATAAGCTTATAGAAACGCTGAAAAAGCTGAGAGATTTGGGAAATACCCTCATAGTTGTTGAACACGACGAAGACACAATGTATGCAGCCGACCATATTGTCGATATAGGACCCGGAGCGGGTGTAAACGGAGGAGAAATTGTTTGTCAGGGAACTATTGATGAGATTAAGGCTTGTAAGGACTCTGTCACAGGTCAGTATCTGTCGGGTGAAAAGAAGATAGAAATACCGACCACCCGAAGACAAGGAAACGGCAAAAAGCTGACGGTAAAAGGCGCACAGGAAAATAACCTGAAATCAATAGACGTGGACTTCCCCTTGGGTACGTTTATAGCGGTAACGGGTGTTTCGGGCTCCGGAAAATCGTCGCTTGTCAATGAGGTTTTGTACAAACACCTTGCTACTGTCCTCAACGGCGCAAAGCCAAGACCGAGAAAGTTTTCCGAGATACTTGGCATTGAGGAGCTTGACAAGGTTATCAATATTGTCCAATCGCCGATAGGCAGAACGCCTCGCTCCAACCCTGCAACCTATACGGGAGTGTTCACCGATATCCGCGACCTTTTCAGCCAGACGCCCGACGCAAAAATGCGTGGCTATACAGCAGGACGCTTTTCTTTCAATGTAAAAGGCGGACGCTGTGAGGCGTGTGAGGGCGACGGAATTTTGCAGATAGAGATGCACTTTTTGCCTGACGTCTACGTACCTTGTGACGTATGTAAGGGTAAGCGCTACAACCGCGAAACCTTAGAGATAAAATATAAGGGTAAGAATATCTATGACGTGCTTGAAATGACGGTGGACGAAGCGATAGATTTCTTTGCAAATATACCGAAGATAGCGCGCAAATTCCAAACTCTCAAGGAAGTCGGGCTGGGATATATCAAGGTGGGACAGCCTGCAACAACCCTTTCGGGCGGTGAAGCACAGCGTGTCAAGCTTGCAACCGAGCTTTCAAAACGCGCTACGGGCAGAACGGTATATATCCTTGACGAGCCTACGACAGGACTTCATACTGCTGACGTTCATAAGCTTATCGAAGTACTTCAGCGCCTTGTAGATGCAGGAAATACCGTTATCGTTATCGAACACAATATGGACGTCATAAAGACTGCCGACCACATCATCGACTTGGGACCTGAAGGCGGTACGGGCGGAGGAACCGTTGTGGGCAGCGGAACGCCCGAAGAGATAGCGAAAAATAAGGATTCCTACACAGGTCAGTATCTCAAAAAGTATCTCAAAAGATAACTTGCAATTTGTAAATTTATGTGGTATAATTGTTCGGTGATATAAACCTTGTGACCGAGAGAGTAATCGGACGAATCGTTTCAGAGAGTATGCGCCGTAGGCTGTGAGCGCATTGACGGAGAATTCGATGAAGTTCACTCGCGAGGGGCTTCCTTGAAATTACAGTAGGGGAGGACGGCAGCTCCGTTATGGCAAAGAGTGTCCGAATTTTCGGAAACTTGGGTGGTACCGCGGAAGTATAAGCACTTTCGTCCCAATGGGGCGAGAGTGCTTTTTAATTTTTAATACAAACCGAAAGGTAGGTCGAAATATGAGAAAGGCATTGGAACAAATCGAGGTTGACGCGAAAAAACTCCTCGAAAATGTTTCGGATATCAAGGAGCTTGAAGAGCTCAGAATAAGATATCTTGGAAAAAAAGGTGAACTCACCGCAATTCTCAAAAATATGGGTGGACTTTCCGCAGAAGAAAGACCCGTAATAGGTCAGCTTGCAAACAAGGTAAGAGCAGATATCGAGGGCTACATTTCCGCAAAGCAGGCGGAAATCACCGCGCTTGAAACCACACGCAGACTTGCGGCAGAGAAGCTTGACGTAACTATGCCCGGCAAGAAGATAGAAATAGGAAAGGTACATCCTCTCAACATCGTTCTCGACGAGCTCAAGGAAATTTTCTTGGGTATGGGCTTTGATATCGCTGAGGGTCCCGAGGTTGAGCTTGACTACTACAACTTCGAGGTATTAAACCTTCCACCCGACCATCCTGCAAGAGATACACAGGATACCTTCTATATCAACGATAAGGTGCTCTTGAGAACACAGACCTCTCCCGTACAGGCGAGAGTTATGCAGAGTCAGGAGCCTCCGATAAGAATAATTTCCCCCGGTCGAGTTTTCCGTTCCGACGCTGTTGACGCAACGCATTCTCCTCTTTTCCATCAGGTAGAGGGCTTGGTTGTTGATAAGGGCGTTACTATGGGTGACCTCAAGGGAACTCTCGAAACCTTTATCAAGCGTCTCTACGGCGACGATGCACAGATACGCTTCAGACCCCACCACTTCCCGTTCACCGAGCCGTCAGCCGAGGTTGACGTAATGTGCTTCAACTGTCACGGAGAGGGCTGCCGTCTTTGTAAGGGCGAGGGCTGGATTGAAATTCTCGGTTGCGGAATGGTACATCCTACGGTTCTCAAAAACTGTAATATTGACCCCGAGGTTTATAACGGCTTTGCGTTTGGAGTCGGACTCGAGAGAATAGTTATGCGCAGATACAATATTGATGATATGCGTATGCTCTATGAGAACGATCTCAGATTCTTGAATCAGTTTTAAGGGGTGAAATGTAATGGATCTTTCGATGAAATGGCTCAGTGATTTCGTTGAGCTTGATACAGATATAAAAGACTTTGTACATAGAATGACTATGTCGGGCTCCAAGGTTGAAACCTATGAGGTAGAGGGCAGCGACGTTTCTAACGTTGTTGTCGGTAAAATTCTCTCGGTTGAAAAGCATCCTGACGCCGATAAGCTTGTGGTTTGCCAGCTCGACGTTGGAAAAGAAGCGCCTATACAGATAGTAACAGGTGCGTCAAACGTTTTCCCCGGAGCTACCGTTCCCGTGGCACTTGATGGTGCAAACCTTCCCGGCGGAATTAAAATCAAGAGAGGAAAACTCCGCGGTGTTGAGAGTAACGGTATGCTTTGCTCTCTCGCAGAGCTCAACCTCACCACAAACGACTTTCCGTACGCTATAAAGGACGGGATATTTATAATTGAGGAAGAATGCACGGTAGGACAGGATATCCACGATGCACTCTCTTTGAACGATACCTGCGTGGAGTTTGAGATTACTTCAAACCGCCCCGATTGCCTTTCTGTAATCGGTCTTGCAAGAGAAGCGGCTGCAACCTACAATATTCCGCTCAAGCTTCACACTCCGAAGTACAGTGAAAACAGCGAGAATATAAACGATATGCTCTCTGCAAGGATTGAAAACAATAAGCTTTGCAAGAGATATATGGCTAAGGTCGTAAAGAATATAAAGGTCGAGCCCTCTCCTTTGTGGATGAGAGAAAGACTTCGCGCAAGCGGTGTCAGACCTATCAATAACATAGTTGATATCACAAACTACGTAATGCTCGAATACGGTCAGCCTATGCACGCGTTTGACTATAAGTACGTCACCGACGGTCAGATTATCGTTAGAAACGCTAAAGAGGGCGAAACCATCGTAACACTCGACGGCGAGGAAAAGAATCTTACAGAATCCATGCTCGTAATTGCCGACAGCAAAAAGCCTATGGCAGTTGCAGGCGTTATGGGCGGCGAATTCAGCGGAATTATGGATGATACAAACACTATCGTCTTTGAGTCTGCTTGCTTCGATGGTCCCTCTGTTCGTATAACTGCAAAGAAGCTCGGTCTTCGTACCGAGAGCTCGGGAAGATTTGAAAAGGGTCTTGACCCCAACAACTGTAAGCCTGCTCTTGACCGCGCCTGTGAGCTTATCGAAATGCTCGGTGCAGGTGAAATAGTTGGCGGAACCATAGATGAAGGCGACTATGAGGTGGCTCCCACAGTTATCAAATTTGACTGTGATTGGATGAACTCCTTCCTCAGTCTCAATGTTTCAAAAGAGGAAATGATAGACATCCTCGCAAGACTCGACTGTAAGGTTGAGGGCGACAATATAATCGTTCCTTCTTATAGAGCAGACCTTGTACACAAGGCTGATATAGCAGAAGAGATAGCAAGAATTTACGGCTATGACAGAATACCCACAACACAGCTTTCCGGTACCGCTTGCGCATCCCTCACACCCGAGCAGAAATTCGAGAGAGAAACCAAAAACCTCCTCGTTGCTTCGGGTATGAACGAGGTTGTAACCTTCTCCTTCGTCCCTGCAAACGTACCTGATAAGCTCAACGTTGCCGAGGATAGCAAGCTCAGAGACTGCGTGGTTATCACAAACCCCATCAGTGAAGATATGAAGGTTATGCGTACCTCTGCTGCAGGCTCAATGCTTGAGGTTCTTACAAGAAACTTCAACAACCGTAATGCTTCTGCAAAGCTCTTTGAGATTGCAACGGTTTATACCCCTGTTGAGGGCGAAGACCTTCCCGACGAGCACAGAATAGTGTCGCTGGGTATGTACGGAGAGGGCATTGACTTCTTTGACCTCAAGGGAGTTGTTGACGTTCTTCTTGCTCGCCTCAATATTAAGGGCGCTGAGATAACCCGTAAAACGGATAACCCCACGTATCACCCCGGAAGATGCGCAGCTGTCGTGATTGACGGCAAGGAAATCGGCGTGTTCGGTGAGGTTCATCCCACGGTTTTGAATAACTACGGACTTGATTGCAAGGGATATATTGCAGAGATTGAGCTCCGCGACCTCTTTGCAAACGCCGTAACCGAGAAAACATATAAATCGCTTCCCAAATTCCCTGCAACAACCCGTGATATTGCACTTCTTTGTGACGATGACCTCACTGTTGCGGAGCTTGAGAAGACGATAAGAAACTCCGTTTCCGCAACCATCCTTGAGAACGTAGAGCTCTTTGACGTCTACAAAGGAAAGCAGATTGAAGAGAACAAAAAGAGCGTTGCATTCAATATCGTTCTTCGCTCCGCTGAGCGCACCCTCACCGATGAGGAAACCGAAGCGGTAATCAAAAAGGTTCTCAAAAATCTCGAAAAAATTGGTGCAACCCTCAGATAAAAACAAAGCTCCGCGCAAAATCGCGGAGCTTTCTCTTGTTTATACGAGGTGAGTTGGGTCAATCATAGTATTAGTAGAAAAATTAACAAAAAGATAACAAATTTTAACGGTAAAAGCCACTGACTTCCTTTGACAAATAGTGGTAAAAGAGATATAATATCCCTTGTATGTTTAGATTCTTTTAGAGGAGCCCATAGACTATGATAAAAACCTTGGCAAAAAGCATACGAGAGTTTAAACGCCCGTCTATTGTGACCTTTTTTCTTATGGTGGGCGAGGTTATAATCGAGTGTATCATACCCTTTGTAACCGCAAATCTCGTAAATCAGATTAAAGCAGGAGTAGAAATAAAAACCATACTCTACACGGGACTTATACTCGCTGTTATGGCAATTATTTCCCTTTGTTGCGGAGCGCTTGCAGGAGTTACAAGCGCAAAAGCCTCCGCAGGCTTTGCGCGCAATCTCAGACACGATATTTTCGGTCGAATTCAGAACTATTCCTTTGAAAACATCGACCGTTTTTCTTCATCCTCTCTCGTGACCCGACTCACAACCGACATAACCCACGTGCAGATGTCCTATATGATGATTATAAGAACAGCGGTACGAAGCCCTTTGATGTTCGTGTTTTCAATCATTATGGCATACATTATGGGCGGCAGACTTGCTACTACGTTTGTTATAGTTGTGCCTGTTCTCGCGATTGGTCTGTATTTGATTGCCCGAAAAGCAATGCCCACCTTCAGACGAATTTTCAAGAAATACGACAAGCTCAACGAATCTATTGAGGAAAACGTCCGTGCAATGAGAGTTGTTAAAGGTTTTTCCCGTGAGGAATATGAAAAGGAAAAATTCGAGATAGCATCTAACAATATCCGCGATGATTTCACGAGAGCAGAACGAATTGTTGCCCTCAATACGCCTTTGATGCAGGTTTGTCTGTATTTCATTATGATTTTTGTCCTGATAGTAGGCTCCGAGATTACCATCAGTAGTATGGGATTGGACCTCGATGTCGGACAAATCTCCGCAATGCTGACCTACGGTATGCAGATTATGATGTCCTTGATGATGCTTTCTATGATATACGTTATGATAACTATGTCTGCAGAATCAATGAAGCGTATCTGTGAGGTGTTAAACGAAGAGCCTGTTCTTCATAATCCCGAAAACCCTGTTATGTCCGTTAAGGACGGCTCGATAGAGTTTAAGGACGTTAACTTCAAATATTCACAGGAAGCCGAAAAGTATGCACTTTTTGACGTTGATATACGCATTGAGTCTGGTATGACCGTTGGAATTATCGGCGGTACAGGCTCAAGTAAAACGACCTTCGTACAGCTTATTCCTCGTCTGTACGATGCGACTACAGGTTCTGTGTCTGTAGGCGGAGTAGACGTCAAAAACTACGACATAAAAACCCTGCGTGACAGCGTTGCCGTGGTGCTTCAGAAGAACCTTCTGTTTTCCGGAACAATAAAGGAGAATCTCCGCTGGGGTAATAGCGATGCAACAGACGAAGAATTGATAGCCGCTTGTAAGCTTGCACAGGCTGACGACTTTGTTTCTTCGTTTCCAAATGGCTATGATACCTATATTGAGCAGGGAGGAACAAACGTTTCGGGCGGTCAGAAGCAGAGACTCTGTATTGCAAGAGCCCTGCTCAAGAAACCGAAAATACTCATTCTTGACGACTCCACAAGCGCGGTTGACACAAAGACCGATGCGCTTATAAGAAAAGGCTTCAAGGAATTCATACCTCAAACAACCAAGATTATTATTGCTCAGCGTATTGCCTCTGTCGAGGATGCGGATATGATTATCGTAATGGACAACGGAAAGATTTCAGCTATGGGCAATCACAACCAATTGCTTAAATCAAGCGAAATCTACCGTGAAATATACGAACAGCAGACGAACGGAGGGGATAACGATGACAAAGCAGACGCATAAACCCAAAATGAACACTTTGGCACGTATCCTCAAGCTGCTTTTTAGCAGCTACCCCGTACTGCTTCCGGTCACTGCATTTTGTATCATCTTTTCTGCAGCAACCGCAACTGCTCCGTCAATCTT
>JAZSEP010000039.1:0-30353 GCA_045531755.1 Oscillospiraceae bacterium
ATGATTGTTGTTACTTTCAAAGATATATTTATGCTTTTTGTACGGTGATGGAATGAAAAGAACACGTGAAGTTAAAATCGGTAATATTTGCATTGGCGCAGGCAACTCCGTTGCTATACAGTCAATGCTTAATACGGATCCTCACAACCACGAGGCTTGTGTAAAGCAAGCTCAATCTCTGGAAAGAGCAGGTTGCGAGATAGTCAGAACCGCAGTTCCTGATATGGAGGCTGTAGGGGTAATTTCTGCCCTTAAAAATGCCATCAGTATTCCGGTTGTAGCTGACATTCATTTTGACTATAGAATAGCCCTTGCTTGTGTCGATGCGGGGGTTGATAAGGTTCGCATAAATCCCGGTAACATAGGATCAGATGAAAGAGTAAAAGCAGTCGTAGACGCTTGCAAGGCCAAGAAAATACCGATAAGAATTGGTGTGAATTCTGGTTCTCTTGAAAAGCATATTCTTGCAAAATACGGTTCTCCAACACCTGAGGCACTTGTCGAAAGCGCCTTGTATCATATAAAGCTGCTCGAAAGATTTGATTTTAACGATATCGTGGTTTCCATCAAATCCTCCGACGTCCTTCGCACCGTACAGGCGTATAGGATTATTAGCGATAGATGTGAATATCCTCTGCACATCGGTGTCACTGAGGCAGGAACTTACAATATGGGCATTGTAAAATCCTCTGTCGGTTTGGGTGCACTTCTTGTTGACGGTATAGGCGACACAATGCGCGTTTCCTTGACCGCCGACCCCGTCGAAGAGATATATGCAGCAAAACGTATTCTGAAATCACTGGGACTTGGAAAGCCGTCTGTCAACATCGTTTCTTGCCCAACCTGCGGAAGAACAAAGATAAACCTGATAGACCTTGCAAACAAGGTAGAGAGAAGTCTTGAAGACTGCAACAAAGATATAACCGTTGCTGTAATGGGCTGTGTCGTAAACGGCCCCGGCGAAGCCAAAGAGGCTGATATCGGTGTAGCAGGCGGAGACGGATGCGGACTGATATTCAAAAAGGGTGAAATTTTGCGCAAGGTTAACGAAAACGAAATTCTACCGGCGCTGTTAGAAGAGATAGAAAAACTGTAATGCTTGGAGATTAGGAATGTCAAACAGTAATTTTAAAAGCTTTCTTGCCGATTACATACAAGACGAGGTTATAAATTCTGTTCCTGACGGATTTATAACGGGGATTAAGTTGTACAGAGAAACTAACTCTGCAGTTTTGTCCGTTTCTTTTGACGGCTATGCGGAGTTTAGTGCGTTGTGCAAAATTGAATCTCTTGTCGCTGATAGGCTTGAACTCAACAGCTTCACAATCGAACCGTCGTTTTCACCTGAAATCTTTACGTCTGACTTGATGCCCTCAATAATTGATGAACTAAAGCGTAGTTGTTCGGTTGTAAACGGATTTCTTGACGGCGCGGGATATGACTTTGCAAACAATAAGCTTCGCATCTACCTAAAGCGAGGTGGATTTGAAATTCTTAATCATTCTAATTTCAAATCAACCTTATCTCGTTTGTTGAATGCAAGATTTTCAATAAATCCCGAGATTGAATTTGACGGAGTACTCACAGTAGAGGAAAAGTCTGATGTTTTTGAGGGAATTATGGCAAAAGCTCCTAAGGACGAGCCTGCTGTTAAAAAGACTGAAACTTCATCTACTCCCACAAAAAACGTGGTGCCTGAACCTATCAAGACCTCTGTGGCGTTTGACACAAAGGACACACCGATTGATCCCGAGAGTATGGTCATCGTTATGGGAAAACCCATAAAGGACAAGCCGGTTGCGCTCATAAACATAACTGATGAGGTTAAAAGCGTTGTCGTTTGGGGCGATATATTTTCTTTTGACACTCACGATACGCGTGACGGAACAAAAACGATATTTAGTATAAACTTTACTGACTACACAAGCTCAAATACTCTGAAGATTATTTCCGAAAAATCAAAGGCAGACGTATATAATCAGCTTTCTGTGGGTAAAACAATAGTCGTCAGAGGAGAGGTGCGTTATGATACGTATGATAAGTGCCTTAACATAAAGCCCTACGACATTGCTTTTGTTAACAAAATACCGAGAAAAGACCTCTCTGAAGAAAAGAGGGTAGAGCTTCACGCGCACACAAAGATGTCTGCTATGGATGCCGTCGTCACCGCTAAGGATTTGGTAAAACAGGCGCATAAATGGGGACACAAAGCTATTGCGATAACCGACCACGGAAATCTTCAGGCATATCCTGAGGCGGCTGCAGCTGCTGCAGATATCCGTAAAAACGGCGATGACTTCAAACTGTTGTTTGGAGTAGAGGCGTATTATGTGAATGATATGGTTCCGGTTGTATACGGACGAAAAAACGTTGATTTCAGCGATGAAATTGTCGTTTTCGATATTGAAACAACGGGACTTGATGCTAATAACGAGCGTATTACAGAGATAGGTGCCGTAAAGATTAAAAACTTGACAGTTATCGACACTTTTAACACTTTTGTTAACCCACAAAAACCAATATCTCAGCATATAACCGACCTTACCGGTATAACCGACGACATGGTTAGCGGTGCACCCTTGATAGATGACGCTTTGGAGCGCTTTAATGCCTTTTGCAACGGAGCTGTTCTTATAGCTCATAACGCACAGTTTGACACAGGATTTATGCAGGCTGCGGCAACAAGATGTGGAAAGTCTTTTGACTTTACATACATTGACACTCTTCCTCTTGCGCGTTCTCTCTACCCGCAGATAAAAAAGCATACTCTTGATGCTCTTGTAAAGCACTTGAAGCTCGATTCGTTCAACCATCACAGAGCAAGCGATGACGCAAAAGCTTTGGCAGGCGTTTTTGTTAAGATGGTAGAGGAGCTTGAAAAGGAACGCGACGTTCACGACGTACAAAGCATAAACACATCTCTCACAGGTGGAAGCTTTAAAAAGCAGAGACCCTATCATATGATAATGCTTGTAAAAAATCAGACGGGTCTTAAAAATCTTTACAAGTTAGTATCTAAAGCGCACACCGAAAACTTCTATAAAAAGCCTCTTACTGTAATGAGTGAGCTTGTAAAACACCGCGAAGGACTCATTTTGGGTAGCGCTTGCGAGCAGGGCGAGCTCTATCGCGCAGTAATGGAGGGCAAGAACTGGGAAACCTTGTGCGATATTGCATCCTTCTACGATTTTCTTGAAATTCAACCTCTTGGCAACAACGAGTTTATGTTGAGAGAAAATCTGGTCAGTGATATTGAGGTTCTGAAAGAGTACAATCGAACCATCGTAAAGCTTGGTGAAGAACTGAATATTCCTGTCGTGGCTACGGGTGATGTGCATTTTCTAAATCCCAATGACGCTATATACCGTGAAATACTTCAAGCCGGACAGGGCTATAAGGATGCAGGAATGCAGGCACCTCTCTACTTTAAAACCACAGACGAGATGCTTGAGGAATTTTCATATCTCGGTGCAGAAAAAGCACGCGAGATTGTAATAACCAATCCTAATGCTATCGCTGATTCTATCGAGGTAATCAAGCCTATTCCCGATGGAACGTACACGCCTACTATTGAAGGCGCGGAGGAAGACTTGCAGCGCATAACCTGGGCAAAGGCGCACGAGATTTATGGTGACCCGTTGCCCGAAATCGTACACGACCGACTTGAAAGAGAGCTTACGTCAATCATAAAGCACGGATTTGCTGTGCTCTATATAATTGCGCAAAAACTCGTTTGGGACAGCGTTGAGCACGGCTACCTTGTAGGCTCCCGTGGTTCTGTCGGTTCGTCCTTCGTAGCTATAATGGCAGGAATTTCTGAGGTTAATCCTCTGAAGCCTCATTATGTATGTCCTAAATGCAAAAAGAGCGAATTTATTACAGACGGAAGTGTCGGCTCGGGCTTTGACCTTCCGCCAAAGAACTGCCCTGACTGTGGCACTGAGTATACCCGTGATGGACACGATATACCTTTCGAAACCTTCCTCGGCTTTAACGGTGATAAAGCGCCTGATATCGACCTCAACTTTTCGGGTGAGTATCAGATGAATGCTCACAAGTATACCGAAGAACTGTTCGGCTCTACCCATGTGTTTAAAGCAGGCACTATATCTACCGTTGCGGAAAAAACCGCGTTTGGATTTGTAGCAAAGTATCTTGAGGAAACAGGAAAAACCGTTCACAAGGCTGAGGAAATGCGTCTTGCGAAAGGCTGTACCGACGTAAAGAGAACAACGGGTCAGCACCCGGGCGGAATGGTTGTTGTTCCTCGTGAATACGAAGTATACGACTTTACGCCCGTTCAGCACCCTGCTGATAGTGATGAGGCAGGAGTTGTAACTACTCACTTTGACTTCCATTCGTTGCACGATACAATCCTTAAACTCGATATACTCGGACACGATGTTCCTACACTCTATAAGCATATCGAAGACCTGACAGGCATTCCCGTTCTCAGCGTTCCTATGAGTGATCCTGCGGTAATCAGTCTGTTCACCTCTCCGAAGGAGCTCGGTGTAACCGAGGAGGAAATAGACTGCGAAACAGGAACCCTCACACTTCCCGAGATGGGAACACCTTTCGTGCGACAGATGCTTATGGATTCACAGCCCAAGAAGTTTTCGGATTTACTGCAGATTTCGGGCCTTTCACACGGTACTGACGTATGGCTTAATAATGCACAGGACCTTATAAAGAACGGAACCTGTACCATTTCCGACGTTATCGGAACCCGTGACAGTATTATGACGACCCTTATTTATAAAGGTCTGGATCCTTCAATGGCGTTCAAAATAATGGAGATAACCCGTAAGGGTAAAGCTTCAAAAATGCTCACAGAAGAGCATTATCAGGCTATGAGGGACAATAACGTAGAAGAGTGGTACATAAACAGTTGCCTTAAGATTAAATATATGTTCCCGAAGGCTCACGCGGCTGCATACGTTATTGCCGCAATCCGACTTGGTTGGTACAAGGTTCACAGACCCCTCGAGTATTACGCGGCATACCTTACTGTACGCGGAGAGGACTTTGATGCCGAAAGCGCTGTAAAAGGAATTGGAGCGGTAAGACAGAAGATGTATGAGCTCAAGGCGAAAGGCAATGAACGCTCTAAGAAAGAGTCGGATCAATACAACATTCTGCAGATAGTCAATGAGATTATGTCGCGCAAAATCGAGTTTTTACCCGTTGATCTCTATCGTTCTCACGCAACCAAGTATACAATCGAGGACGGAAAGATTCGTTTGCCGTTCACCTCGCTCAAGGGTCTTGGAGAGTCGGCGGCAATAAGTCTTCAAGAGGCAGGAAAAGAGGAAGAGGAGTATATCTCCGTAGACGACGTCGCAACACGCGCTGGTGTTTCTAAATCTGTCATCGAGATTCTTCGCTCCGCAAACGTTTTTGCAAACCTTCCCGATACGAGTCAAATGACGTTCTTTTGATTGGAGGAAACCCTATGAGAGAAAAGGCTGAAATACTTGATTTAAAGGCGGCTGCAAGAGCAATCGCAAGAATTTCCTATGAAATCCTTGAAAAGAATAAAGGCATTGAAAACCTGTGCATAATCGGTATCCTGTCAAAAGGCGCATATATTGCTGAATCGCTCGCGAGAAAGATAAAGGAAGTTGAGGGAAAGGATATCGAAGTGGGTATGCTTGATATCAGCTCTTTCCGCGATGATAAGAAGGCAATTATAACAGAGGATAGGACAAGCATTCCTTTTGACGTAACCGACAAAAAAATCGTACTCGTTGACGACGTTGTTTACACCGGCAGAAGCACAAGAGCCGCAATAGATGCGATTATGAAGCGCGGACGCCCGTGCAACATACAGCTCGCTGTCCTCATTGACAGAGGACACAGAGAGCTTCCGATAAGAGCTGACTACGTGGGCAAGAATCTTCCAACGTCAAGGGATGAAATTGTTCGTGTATGTATTGACGAAAACGGACTCGTAGAACGGGTTATTATTTGCGGAGAATAGGGTGAGAATATGAAAATAATGGCTGTAGATTTGGGCGATGCCAGAACAGGTCTTGCGGTGTGCGACCGCACTGAATTTCTTGCTTCTCCCGTCGGTGTAATTCACGATACAAACATAGAAAGTGTTACACAAAAGGTTGCAATTGCCGTTAGGGAATATGATGTTTCCGAGGTTATAGTCGGACATCCCATAAATATGAACGGAACCCTCGGACCAAGGGCTGAGCTTTGTGAGAACTTTGCAAACAACCTTGCAAGCCTTGTTGACGTGCCTGTCAAGCTTTGGGACGAAAGATGTACAACCGTTACTGCGCACAACATCCTGAATATGACCGATACAAGAGGAAAGAAGCGGAAGAATACCGTCGATGCAGTAGCGGCTACAGTTATCCTCGAAAGCTACCTTGAATATCGAAAAAACCACCGTTAAGGAAATGAATACGATGGCAAGAGAAGAATTGTGTGTACTGACTAATATGTGTATGATCCAAGACGGAAACAAGATTCTTGTGCAGGACAGAATGGACCCCGAGTGGCCGGGTATAACCTTTCCCGGAGGTCACGTTGAACCAAAGGAGTCGTTTGTCGATTCTGTTATTCGCGAGGTAAAGGAAGAAACCGGTCTTGATATAACGGACGTTCGTCTGTGCGGAATAAAACAATGGACACAGCAGGACGGAAAATACAGATATATTGTTTTATTTTTCAAAACCGATAAATTTACCGGAACATTACAATCCTCTTCAGAGGGCAGGGTTTTCTGGATAGATAGGAACGAGATAAAGAACTTTATACTTGCAGACGGCTTTGAAACAATGTACGACGTCTTTTTGTCAGACGAGCTTTCGGAAAACTATCATTGGTTTGACGGAATTGCTTGGAATCAAGAGAATAAATAGTAAAAAACACCGCAGGAATATCCTGCGGTGTTTTTATAAATTTCAATACCTGAGTAGTAATGCTTGAGAATGTCAACGTAATTACTTCCTTGTCGCGCCATAAAATCCGCTCCATACTGACTCATCCCTACATAGTGTCCGTTTCCGTAACATATCACAGTCAGCGTTTCACCATCGCACGCAATGTCAAAGTTTGCGCTGCAAAGCCCAAATAGCGCGCGAAAATCCTGACCCGTCATTGTAAGGCTTCCTACAGTACAACAAGTGACAGTTCCGCTTTCGGTGCGGTTGTTTACTGCAAAACAGTTTATTACATCGTCAGGCAAGTCGATTTTGTACTCCTCTTTGATGATATTACGCACATCTGGAATGTCAAATTTGTATGATGTTTTAGCATTCGGATTCAAAAGGTCGCCTGCGCTTTTTACAGGTTTCAGATAATCAGCTTCTTGTCCCCATACGATATATGAGTCTTCAGTAACACCGTTTGATGATGTGAAATAGGGGAGAAGAACTACATTTTGATTATAAACAGCGATCTTTCCATATACCGAGTTTACAGCCTTTTCTGCCTTTGAAAGCAGTTCTTCATAGTTTTTCTCATACTTTCTTTTTGCCGATTCCTTGTCTATGTAGAGGATTTCTCGGGAAATATCAATCTCAAAATCGTAATCCTTGTCGCTTTTTTCTTTTTCGAAAATAGCATTAGTGTAGGCAACAACAGTCTGTGCTTTCAAAACCTCGATGTTGTAGTTCATATCAATCTCTGCGAACAAGGCACCTATAAGATACTCCTTTGCAGTTACGGTCAGAGTCTTTTGTGTTGAAGCATCGAGCATTGTGAAGGTGTCTGTATTGCTGTTTGAAAATACTGTTTTAATGATTGGCCCTAAGGGCAACAATGCCACCGAAATAATTATAATAGTAAATCTAAATAATAACTGTTTCACTTTGCACTCCTTTTGAAACTTTTTTCTTCGATAATTTCATTTTTTGTCAAAACGCCCCTGTTTTTCTCGAAAAAACACATTTTTTTAAATAATTATCCTTCTGTTCCTTCAAAAGCCTTGACAAACAAGAGGAAAATTATGTATAATGTTTTCATTGTTTATATTAAATGGGGTGGAACAAATGGATAGTATTTCCCATACAAGCCTTAGTATGTCCGAGGAAGGCAAGAACGACATTAAATTTCTATGCGAGGAATTCAGAAAATATAACTATATAAAACCTGAAAACTATCTCAGATATGACGTCAAGCGCGGACTCAGAAACGCTGATGGAACCGGTGTTACTGCGGGTCTCACACAGATTTGTAACGTTCACGGATATATCCTTGATGAAGGTGAAAAAGTAGGCGTTGAAGGTCAGCTTTTTTATCGTGGAATTAACGTACGCGAACTTGTTGACGGTTGTATTCGCGAGGACCGATATGGATTTGAAGAGGTCGTTTGGCTCCTTTTGTTCGGCAAGCTGCCCACCTCAGAACAGTTAGGTCTTCTCAAAGACCTCATCGCAGAATGCCGCGATCTTCCTGCCGGATTCTCGGAAGATATGATTATAAAGGCTCCTTCACCTAACATAATGAACAAAATGGCGCGTTCTGTTCTTGCGCTCTATTCCTATGATGATAATACCGAAGAAGCAACCATCGAGAATTTAATCAGGCAGTCGATAGAGCTCATTGCGCGTCTTCCTACCATTATGGTTCACGCATATCAGGTCAAAAAGCGCGTATATGACAATAAGAGTATGATATTCCATCCTATCGACAGAAACCACAGCACAGCACAGCATATTCTGGCTTCCCTCAGAGATGACCGTAGCTTCACCGAAGAAGAAGCGCGATTGCTTGACATTTGCCTTATGCTTCATGCCGAGCACGGCGGCGGTAACAACTCTACCTTTGCTTGCAGGGTTTTGTCTTCATCTGGCACAGATACGTATTCTACAATTGCTGCAGGTATTGGCTCGCTCAAAGGACCTAAACACGGCGGTGCTAATATCAAAACAATGCAGATGCTCGAATATATGATGCGCGATATTAAGCATCCCGACAACGATGACGAAGTCGCTGATTATCTGCATAAGCTTCTCAATAAAGAAGCAGGCGACAGATCGGGTTTGGTTTACGGTATGGGACACGCGGTATACACGAAGAGCGACCCAAGAGCTGTTATAATCAAACAAAACGCAATGGCGCTTGCAAAAAAACGCGGATTTGATGATGAGTTTATGCTTCTCGACGCCGTTGAAAGACTTGCACCGGAAATAATTGCCGAGCACAAGGGCTCAAGCGTTAAGGCTTGCGATATATGCGCTAACGTTGACCTGTATTCAGGTATGGTTTACAAAATGATTGACATTCCGCTTGACGTATACACGCCTTTGTTTGCAATTGCAAGAATGGCAGGCTGGTGCGCTCATAGAATTGAAGAAATCACTACAGGCAACAAGATTATCCGTCCTGCATATAAGGCCGTTGTTAAGAACGTACCCTACATTCCTATGAATGATAGATGATATTTAAATAGCTTAATTTTGGTACAAAACAAATCGAACCACCCACAATTTAAATTGGGTGGTTCGATTTGTTGTTTGTCGATACTATTTTTTATATGCAAAAGAAAAATCTAATTCCGGTCCTAACGGGCTGATGACAATGCCTTGCACGCGCTTGTTGAGTCCAAGGTATTCTTTTTCGTGGAAGACAGGGGTTAATACCGCAGATTCAATTAGGGCCTTTTCTAATTCATAGAACAGCGATTGTTGCGCTTGAGAACTTGTTTGTTGCGATGCCTGTGCTGCCAGAGCATCATATTCAGCGTTTTTGTAGGAAAAATAATTGTTGTTAGAATATGACGTGAAGGAGTTGAAGATGCCAAGCATAGCGTTGCTGTCTGCTGTAATTGGCAAAATAATTATATCGAAGTTACCCTTTTCGAGAGCGGAGTTGAATGCTGAATCATCTAATACTTCAAAATTTATCGCCACTCCAAGCTCATTCATCCAGGCCTTTTGCAGATAAGTAAGATATAGCTTGAAGTCGTAATAATCAGGAGCTATTATCTTGACTGTGGGAAGCTTTGCAATACCAAGCTCTTCTAACGCGGATTTGTACAATTCAAATGGCGGGTGTGGACTCTTGAGAGCAGGCGAATCATATTTTGCTTCAAGCGCCAAGGGAATCATGCTTTTTGCTGTAGTGAAAACATCTGCATCGGGTTCAATGTTTATTTGCTGTGCGCAAAGCAGTAGTGCGGTTCTGAGTTTTTGATTTTGGAACAGTTCGTTCCGTTGATTAAATCCGAGAACCCAAGTGGTACACGATAGGGGAATAGTCTTGAACTTGCTTTGGTCCAAAGATTTGATATCGTTGAAAGAAAGCTCAACGATGTCGGTTGTTTCGTCAAAAAATCGGTCTTTTGAATTTAAATTAGCGGATGTGTAGAAGTTTATCCCATCTGACTTTATTGCACTTTGGTCGCGGTAATCGTTGTTCGGACGAAGAGTTATATAGCTGTTTTCTTTCCAGTCGTTAATCTGAAACCTGTTATTGTAGATAACGTTCTTGTAATCTGCACCGTATTTTCCTTTTGTTTTTTCAAAGAATTCTCTGTTGCAGGGAGAAGCGGGTACTGTTGCGAGAGCTTGCAGAAAAGAGGAGTCATTGTAGTCGAGCTCAATTACAAGCGTCGTTTCATTCAATGTATAAACGCCGAGGTCATCAACAGAACGCTCACCGTTGTATATCTCTTTCGCATTTTTTATACATAAAAATCCTGAAACGTCTGAGGCGCGGGTTTCCGGACGGAACAGTCGCGTAAAGGCAAAAAGGAAATCATCTGCAGTCAGTTTAGCACCGTTTGACCAAAAAATATCGTCGTGCAGAGTAAAGGTATATGTCAAACCGTCTTTACT
Organism: Oscillospiraceae bacterium; assembly: GCA_045531755.1. Classification (GTDB taxonomy): domain Bacteria; phylum Bacillota; class Clostridia; order Oscillospirales; family Ruminococcaceae; genus UBA11540. Next base: position 10,803 of record JAZSEP010000039.1, read on the forward strand.
TACTTCGTATTTCTTTGCACAGGCATTAACCAATTCGCCGTCGGAATTTTTTGAAAGTAAACCTTCAAAAACGTGCGAAAGAACAAGCCTGCCGGCTTCGTCGTTTGACGCCTGTGGGTCGAGGGTTTTGGGCTGCGAACCAATATCATAACGAAGGATATTGTCGTCATCGCTGAAACGGCAGGAAGAAAACGATAATATTAATGCTATAACAACGAAGATTGATAAAACGCGGTTCACGATTTGTTCTCCTTGTTTTGTTTATCGGTTATTTTGTTGCCTATTATAATTCCTGCAATGCCTATTATTGCAGTGGCAGCGAAAATAAGTATTGTTTTCAGCAGGTCGCCTTCAAGAATAGAAGAACCTGCATAGGTTGAGGTTATTATTGAAGGAATTCTTGCAAAAACCGTAATTAAGATAAATGTTTTCAGATCAATTGGCGTCAAAGGCGCAAAGTAGGTGAGTACATCCTTTGGAGTTCCGGGAATGAAAAAAAGAATGAAAATAAAAAGCTCAAGCTTTTTTGTGTTCCTCAAAAAAGCAAATCTGTCAATGTGTTTCTTGTCGAAAAAGAATTCAAACAACGGTATACCAAACTTACGCATCGCAAGAAAAACCAGAAGGGAACCTATAGCACATCCAAGCAAGGACAACAGAAGTCCGCCTACAGTACCGTACATAACCCCCATAAGTATTTCAATGGGTTCGCCGGGGACAATGGCTACAAAAACCTGCAAAATCTGTATAAAAAGCATAACAAATATGCCGACAAAACCGAAGCTGTCAATTTTTTGCTTAAATTCCTCTCTTGCATCACCTTCGGAGAGAGCGGTTATTATCGGTGTTATGTTAATGCAGATTAAGACAGATACTATCAAAAAAATTGTAAAACCCAAAAGGTATAGCAGAATTTTTTTGTTCTTTAATTTTTCCTTCATACTTTTCTCACTTAAATTAATTTTGTCACAAGAATGATTATATCACATAATATTTCATTTTTAAATATGTACATTGTTAATATTTTATTGTATAATATTAAAAAATCCCTTAAATTCAGGAGATGTTATTATGTTTTATGAATTGTGCAAAATAATTGTATCACTTATAGCGTTTGTTTGCTATATAATCCTTTCAGTTAAAATACGCCAAAAGTTGAAACATGAAAAAAAGGAAGAAATTACCGTATATCAAAGCCTCTATTACAAGAGATTGGCGTTTGATTTTATAGCAGACGGCTGTATATTGGCTTTGATTGTCAACATTATTGAGCATATTTTGACGTTGAAATTGGGCGGAATGCAGATAGATTATTGGTGTACTCTGTATGCCGCTGCAGCAAAATACATAAGCTATAAAAATAATTATTAAGCCTTATATTTTTAGATTGGGTACGCATACTATTACAGAGCTGACGCTCAATAAATAATAGGAGAGAAAACTTATGCCCAATTGTCATGATTGCAACAAATCCATTGGATGCACAGTAACACAGTGTGAACACCACGCACAGAGTGAGGATTATTGTACACTTGATAGAATTTCGGTAGGTACCCATGAGGCAAACCCCACAATGGTTGAATGTACCGATTGTAATTCCTTCCGCGCAAAGAAATAACAAAAAAGCAGGCGTATAGCCTGCTTTTTTTCTATAGGTATTGACAATGTGAGAAAAGTATTGTAGAATGAAAGTGTACCAAATGATACACTTGCGAGGTGAAATTTTGGAAAAGCGATACGTTTCAGCGCTAAATAACTGTGCTTTGTTTGATGGAGTAGAGGTTCAGAATATATTGGACGTAATAGGGGAAGAATATGACGTTAATCACTATTCCAACAACGAAACGGTTTACACGCGAAGCAAATTCAACGATTCGATTGGTATAGTACTCGACGGAAGTGTTGAGGTTTATAAAGACGAAACAAAAACCGTTATGTTAAACAGAATTGGTAAGGGAGGATTCTTTGGCGCAGCTGCTCTGTTTGCTGATAAAAAAGAATATGTTTCGGTAATTATCGCAAAGGGCAATTGCACAGTCTTGCTTATACCTTTTGAACAATTTCGAAGTATTCTCGCGGCAAATTCGGTTTTTGCAGTAAATTACATAAAGTTTTTAAGCGGCAGGATCGAGTTTTTAAACAAAAAAATTGATGAATTCACTGCTCCCGATGCATGTGAAAAGCTAAGTAGATACCTTCTCGATAAGGCGAGCAACAAAGACGGGAAAACTGTGTGCCAAGTTAAGAGTATGGTGGAGCTTTCCAAAATTTTGAATATGGGACGTGCTTCACTTTATCGTTCGTTTGACGAACTTGAACAAGAGAAAATCATCACACGCGACGGAAAAACCATCGTTGTTGACGATATTGACAAACTAAAGAAAAGAGGAATTTAAAATGAAAAAAATTATTGCAGTAGTACTTGTATTGGTGATGTCTTTGATGTGCTTTGCATGTCAAAAAACACCTGTAGTCGATGATAAAAACGACGTGAAAACAACTATAAACATAACCGTGCTCAAGGGTCCCACAGGTCTTGGCGCATTGCAACTTATGGAAAAGGATTCAAAGCAAGAGTCTTTGAATGATTACAACTTCACACTTGCCGCTGCACCCGACGAGGTTAGTGCAAAGATTATCAACAAGGAATCTGACATCATTGCGGCACCCACCAACCTTGCAGCAGCTCTGTATAAGAAGACAGAAGGACAGGTAGTAATGCTTGCCGCTAATACATTGGGAAATCTGTATATAGTTACAAAGAACGAGGATATTTCTTCCATAGAAGACCTCAAAGGGAAAACCATATACTCTTCCGGACAAGGTGCAACACCTGAGTATGTCCTCAATTTTTTGCTCAAAGAGAATGGATTAGACCCTGAAAAAGACGTTAATGTGATTTATAAATCCGAGCACGCGGAAATAGCTCCTGTTTTTGCTTCTGAAGAAAACGTGATTGCGCTGCTTCCCGAACCCTTTGTAACAAACATTACAATGAAAAATCAAGCTTTAAAGGTTTCTGTTAACATTACAGAAGAGTGGTCAAAGATTTCCGACAGCGAATTGGTTATGGGTTGTTTGATAGCAAGAAAAGAATTTGTGGATGCTAATCCTGAGGCGATAGATAAATTCCTCAAAGAGTATGAGGAGTCTGCAAACTATGCAGTTACAAACGTTGCCGAAACTGCTGAACTTTCTGAAAAGTATGAAATTATGGCTAAAAACGTTGCTGAGAAAGCACTTCCCGGATGTAATATAGTGTACATTGACGGAGATAAGATGAAATCTTATGTAGGTGCATTCTTCGAAGTTCTGTTCAATGCTAACCCCAAATCTGTTGGAGGAAGTATTCCCGATGAAAAGCTTTACTACAAAAAGTAAGATTAACAATGTAGTATTCAAATTAGCAGCCATTATCTTTTGGCTGCTAATTTGGCATATAGTTTCTGTGACAGTTGATTTGCAGATTCTTTTGCCTTCTCCTGTGTCAGTTTTCAAAAAATTAGTTGAATTGTCTTTGACTCAAAAATATTGGGTGGCAGTAGGAGTATCGTTTGTAAAAATCGTTGCCGGTATTCTGTCAGGAACGATAATTGCAGTGATTTTTGCTGTATTAACTGCAAAGGTCAATGCCTTTAATCATATTTTGAGCATTCCACTAAACGTCATAAAATCCACACCGGTTGCCTCTTTTATAATTATGGCGCTTGTGTGGGTAAAAAGCGCTAATTTGGCGACTTTTGTCACAGCAGTAATGGTAATACCTATAGTGTGGGCGAATATACATGAGGGTATCACAACAGTAGATAATAAGCTTCTTGAGGTTGGAAAGTCTTATAACTTTACAGTAAAAAAACTTATCAAATACATATATTTTCCTCACCTTAGTCCTTTTTTCATCTCTTCAATCACTTCTGCGGCAGGACTCGGATGGAAGGCAGGTATCGCGGCTGAGGTTATTGCCTCTCCTAAAAACGCAATCGGCGCCTACCTGAATGATTCAAAGGTGTATCTGGAAACTGAAGAAATGTTTGCATGGACTGTTACGATTATTGTCCTTAGTTCCTTGATACAGCTCCTTCTTAAAGCTCTTTCACACAAAAATGTTGGGAGGGACAAAAAATGAAAATAGAAAACCTCACTGTAAGATTTGGCGACAAGCTTATTTTTAATGATTTCAGTTTTGATTTCGGAGATAACGGAGTATATCTCATCGAAGGCGTATCGGGAAAAGGCAAGACCACGTTGTTCAATGCTATAGCAGGCTTGTTAAAGTTTGAATCTGGGAACATTGACCTGGAAGGAAAAAGAATTTCCTATATGTTTCAGGAGGACAGACTTTTTCCAACTTTTACCGTTTTAGAAAATGTTGCTGTTGTCACAGGCGGTACCGATAGTGAATTGAAACGCTGTGAGGAAATCTTATGTAGACTTGACCTTCAAGACGAGCTCAACAGCTATCCGTCACAGCTGAGCGGCGGTATGCAGCGCAGGGTAGCACTTGCAAGAGCTCTTGCATATGACGCCGACATACTTCTCTTGGATGAAGCTTTTAAAGGCTTGGATGAAAAAACCTGCCAAAATGCCATTGATTTAGTTTTGGAGTACGCGCAGAATAAACTTGTTATATTAGCAGCACATATGATTGATAAAAAAATGTTTGGAAATTGCACGGTAATAGTTATTTAAAATATTGACAACTTAATGGCAATGTGTGATAATAGTGTATTATACGCTAACAGTTAGGAGTATTTATTATGGGAAAAATTGAAATAGCTGCAGAAAAATTTAAAGCTCTTGTTGAAGCACAGCTCAAGAGAGTAGAAGCTATAAAATCAGTCAAGGACTTTAAGGATTATGCAAAGCTTGATAAAATCGTTATTGGTGTTTGCGGCGGAGATGGAATCGGCCCCGTCATTACATATCAGGCGCAGAGAGTTCTTGAATTTTTGCTCAAGGATGAGGTTGCCAAGGGAAAGGTAGAGTTTCGCGTAATTGATGGCCTCACTATTGAAAATCGTGTTGAGGCAGGAAAAGCAATACCTGATGATGTTCTTGCACAGCTCAAACTTTGCGACGTTATCCTCAAAGGACCCACAACTACACCTCGTGCAGGTGACAAATGGCCTAATATTGAGAGTGCCAACGTTGCAATGCGTAAGGAGCTTGACCTCTTTGCAAACGTAAGACCTGTAAAGGTTCCTGATCAGGGCATTGACTGGACTTTCTTCAGAGAGAATACTGAGGGCAGCTATACATTGGGTTCATGCGGTGTTGAGGTTGATGAGGATCTCGCATTCGACTTTACAGTTACCACAACAGAAGGCACAGAGCGTATAGCTCGCCTTGCATACGAATATGCAAAGAACAACGGAAAAGACAGAGTTTCCATCATCACTAAGGCAAATGTTGTAAAAACAACCGACGGAAAATTCCTTAAGCTTTGCCAGAATATCGGAAAAGAATATCCTGATATTACTACTGACGACTGGTATATCGATATAACCACCGCAAAGTTGATTGACGAAAAGAGAAGAAAAGACTTTAAGGTATTCATTCTTCCTAACCTCTACGGCGATATAATCACTGATGAAGCTGCTGAATTCCAGGGCGGCGTTGGTACTGCAGGTAGTGCTAACATCGGTAAACAGTACGCAATGTTTGAGGCTATTCACGGTTCTGCGCCGAGAATGGTTGAAGAGGGCAGAGATAAATATGCTGATCCTTGCTCCATGCTCCGTGCAGCAGTTCTCTTGCTTTCTCATATAGGATATCAGGCAGAAGCGGACAAGTTCGAGAGAGCGCTTGATATCTGTATGTATGAGGAAAAGGCACTCGTTATGACCGGAAGAGACACAGGTGCGACCTGCGAGGAATTCGGAAACTACGTAATGCGCACAATCGAAAAGCTTTAATACTAAAAGGAGGGTCTTTGACCTTCCTTTTTCTTTTTATTTTGCTCAGAGTTCTAAATGTAAAAAATTGGACATACTTTTTTCGTATAAAATCGCTAAATCTATTGAATTATTTACCACCGCATTATATAATATAAGGTGTTGAATTAAGTCGAATGATGCCGGTGGTCCGGAGGTGCAATTTGAAAAAAGTTATATCCATGATAGCCTTGTTGATACTTTCAGCAGTATTGGTGCTATCAGTTTCATTTATGTTTAAAAACAATAGTAGTAACACAGACACCCCCAGTACATCAACGTCACAGAATAGCAATGTGTCTTCAAAGGCAAACGAGTATCCGCCTTTTGACGAGAGTGTTGATTTGACCTTATCAAGTGAACCTTCACAAATCGCTCCTTCCATAGAAACTTCAAATGATGGCGGCTCTGCTCAATCGTCAGATTATTCTTCCGAAGATAGCAGTGCAACAGCTTCTGCTGAATCCTCTTCACAATCACAATCTTCCGAAGAAACCTCTTCTGAAGAGCCTTCTTCAAAACAAGAATCGTCGAAAGATACCTCCTCCGAAGACTCTTCACAAATAAGCTCCGAAGATATATCGTCGGATATACCTGTGATATCACCGATTGATAGTGAAATGCGCGCTATATGGATCTCGTACATAGATATGGCAAACATCATTAAGGGTAAAACCGAATCACAGTTTAAGGCTAATTTTGAGAAGGTTTGTAAGAATTCGGCTGAATACGGCTTGAATACCGTAGTTGTTCACGTGAGACCGTTTTCTGATGCATATTACGATTCTGATATTTTCCCGTGGTCGAGCACCATAACAGGAACACAGGGTCAAAATCCCGGTTTCGACCCCTTGAAAATTATGGTTGAGCTTGCGCATAAGTATAACCTCAAAATTGAGGCTTGGATAAATCCGTACCGCGTAGCAACTTCCGGAGTAACGATGTCAAAAGACAATCCCGCATATAAATGGCTCGATACTGATAAGGTTAAAAAGGTTAACGGAAACTATTTCTACAATCCTGCCGATGAAGAGGTAATGCAGCTTATCGTCGATGGGGTAGAGGAAATCGTAGAAAACTACAACGTTGACGGAATACATTTTGATGATTATTTTTACCCGACAACCGATAAGAGCTTTGATGACAGTTACTATAAATCCTATAAAAATTCGGGCGGAACAATGTCCTTGGAAAATTATAGGAGAAACAACGTCACAACACTTTTGAGAAAGGTTTATAGCGCTGTCAAGGCAATAGATTCCAACGTTACCTTTGGAATCAGCCCAAACGGAAACAACAATACAAACTACAACTCGCTTTACCTTGATATACAGAGCGTTGTGTCAGCAGGATGTGTGGATTACATCTGTCCGCAGATTTATTTTGGATTTAACCACGGAAGCTTGCCCTATAAATCTACAGTTGAACAATGGAGCGGATACGTTAAGAACTCGCCTGTTAAGATTTATATCGGTCTCGCAGCGTATAAAATCGGCGTTAGCGACCAGTGGGCAGGCACAGGAAAAAACGAGTGGACACAGTCTGATGATATACTCAAAAGACAGGTAGAATATCTGAGAAGCACAGGCAAATGTGACGGATTTATGCTCTACTGCTACAGTTCTTTGTTTGCGCCTGAAAGCTCCGTTTCTTCTCACGCTGAAAAAGAAAAAAATAATTTAGGAAGTATTTTGAAATAAACTAACAACGAGGTAAGAAGGATGTTTAAAAACAACAAGGCATCAGCTGTTATATTCAGTATTATGTTTGCGCTGATAATCGGTGCATCCGTTGTGCTGGGAATGTTTAAGGGTAATATAGTACCGCCGATCGATTCTACCAGCGGTGTTGCATCATCTGAAAACAGCAGTTTTACACAAGACGAGTCCGACACAACCTCGTCCGCCGATTCGTCCTCTTTACCCGATAACGAATACATACTTCCGACTTTGAATGTAGATACAACTGCCGTTGAACACAATATTCCTTCCGAGATGCGAGCTGTTTATTTTGAAGCAGGCGTCGATTTCATAAAGAAATCAACCGACAGTGAAACGAGAATACGTGCGGATATAGACTCTGCTTTCAGAAAAGCCAAGGAAATGTCCTTGAATACAATTTTCTTTGATACCCTTCTTGACGGCGAGGCAGTTCTCTATGATGATGCAAATCTCCCTGTGTTTATGCAGGATTTTGATATACTCGACTATGCCATTAAAAAGGCGCGCGAGTATGAACTGTATCTGTATGCTGTTGTTAGCCCTTCTCTAACAGTCGATGAAACCGGTACTCTTGTTCCATCTCTTTCTGCTTCTCCTACAGCACTTTCCGAAACTCGAAGACAGTTTGAGTTTTTAGCGCAGAACTATGCGGTTGATGCAATCGTAATTAACAACTATTATTATGAGGAATATGATTCTGCGTTTTCTGATTACGTTCTTTATGGCAATTATATAGGCTTTGAAAGCTTCAAGCACTATGCGGTTGAGAAGAATATTGAAACCGCAGCAAAAGCTGTCCGCAATACCAACAATGATATTCTTGTTGTTTTATATGCAGACGGAATCTGGAAAAATAAGACAACGGATGCGCTTGGCTCTGCAACAACAGCTCCTTTTGAATCGTACACACACGGATATGCAGACACTAAAAAGCTTATAGAAGAGGGTATTTTTGATGCGGTTGTAATTGAAGCTTTAGGTTCAATGACTGCCGTTACCATACCTTTTCAACCTATAGTAGATTGGTGGGATGACCTCGCCGATGCAAATGACGTGAAGCTGTACATTGTGCACGCTGCAAGCAAGGCGTGTTCTACTTCTACTGGATGGGCAAGCCCCGATCAGCTCACCAAACAGCTTGTTGCCGCAAGAAAACTCTCTACATACGAAGGAAGCTGTTTCGATTCTTTCTATGACTTTGAAAGAGACCCGGGCGGAAGTACGTCTGCTTTGATAAAATACTTTAACAACGAGGAAACCGACGACCTTATCCTCAAGGAACTTGTCATTACTCGTCCTGCAAAGAAAACCTTTACTACAACAGAGCCTTTGATACAGTTCTCGGGTGCATCAGCGCCTCTGTTTGAACTTTTGCTAAATTCAAATCCTGTTCAAACCGACTCAACTGGAATGTTCTCCCTTGAACTTGAATTGAATCCCGGAAAAAATGAGTTCAAGTTTGAACACAAGGGAAAGACGATAGAATATACGATAACACGCGAAGTTGATATTATCAAGGACGTTAGCCCAATAGGTTCTGTTGCTGTCGATGGCGGTGATAAGATTACGGTTAGTGTTTGGGCGTATGACGGAAGTACAGTTGCCGCTACGCTCAATTCCAGAACAATATATCTCACAGTCGATGATACTGCGACTGACAGTACTGACCTCAACTCTGATTATAAGCTCTATACGGGTACGTTTACCGCTCCTGCCGCTACAACAACGGCACAGTCCTTGGGACAGATAAGCTTTTCTGCTACCTGGGACACTCTGTCGGATAGCGCAAAGGGTGCCACCGTTACCGTAAACAAGAAGGCGGAAATGGGTTCCGGACGACTTGTTGTCGTATCTGCGCAGGAGGCGGAAACCTTCCCCACGGGTGTCATCAACGATTATTCTGACCCCAACTATTTCCCACTGCCAAAGGGAACGATAGACAGAGTTCTCGGTGAAGAAATTACCTACGTTGAAGAAGGCGTTACCTATAAGTATTACAAGCTTGAATCAGGTGTTCGTGTATACTCTAAAGATATTACCTTCATTACACAAACCACCATTGCAGATAATAAGATTACAGGTCTTACCGTAACGGCAGATAATACGACTACAAAGGTTATTCTTGACACTCAGGGAAAGGTACCTTTTAAGGCAAACTATGACGGAACGAAGATAACCTTCAAGTTCTCATACACGTCTACTGTACCTGCATCACTCAGATTGACCAAGAATCCACTTTTCTCATCGGCAAACTGGTCGGGCTCAACGCTGACGCTTACCTTGTCCGCTAACAGTTGCTTTATGGGCTTTAAGTCTTATTATAACTCTAATAACGATCTGGTGCTTGAGTTCAATAATCCGGCTTTGATGCAATCTGCTACCAATCAGTACGGCTACACTTTGAACGGAACAAAGATAGCGCTCGATTCGGGTCACGGAGGAGGAAATAATCCGGGAGCTGTTGGTGTTCACCCGTCCTTCCCGGAGGCTACTATCAATCAGCTTATAACCGGTTATTTGAAACAGGAGCTTGAGTCGATAGGTGCTTCGGTATATCTGATAGATAGCATAAGCACAGACCCGTCGTTGCAATCAAGAGTTCAGCAGGCTAAGAATTTTGGTGCACACATGATGATAAGCATACATCAGAATTCAGCGCTGAGTTCAAAGGCAACCGGCTCGGAGGCGTTCTATTTCAATCAGTATTCAAAGAAGCTTGCCGAGAATATTGCATCCAGAATTTACGCCGCTGTACCGACTAACAATAGAGGTGCAAAATTTGGATATTTCTATGTAACTCGTGATACTCAATTCCCGGCAACGTTGGTGGAATGCGGATTTATCAGCAACTCTGAGGAGCATTATAAGCTTATACAGACCTCCACACAACAGGATATTGCCAAGGCAATTACACAAGGTATTGTGGCTTTTGCTAAAGCGACCGGCGGAGCATCTTCTTTTGCTACAGGAACTGAATCTGTTGGAACGGGAAGTTCAAATCCCGATGACAGCTCTTCAACGTCATCTACATCTTCAACAAGCAGCACGTCATCGCTTGTACCACCGACTTCTTCGGATGTGTCAAGTGAAACGAGCAGCGATGACACATCAAGTGTAGACCTCTCTAAGCCCGCTGTACTTTCTCCGACCAAGGATATAGTTGTTATAAATCTAAACGGCGGAACTTATGAAACTTCAATTGAAGTTTGCATGGGCGAAGGCTCAAATAAACTGTCGAAAGTTAAACTGCAGATGGTCGGAATAGTACCCGATGGATATAAATTCGGTGATACTGTTGACTTTGGCGACAGAGCCTTTTTAGGTCTCAAATTCACTGCACCGGGTGTATACAGCATCAAGGTTGTTGGAGAAGATGCTAATTCAAATGTTGTGTTTGAAAAACAGATAAATTATATCGTTAGTTAATAACTTTTCAGATGCGGTCGCTAAAGTTTAGGCGGCCGCATTTTCTTTTTGACTGTACTATATCAAGCGTTGGCAAGAAGGCATATAATATATTAGCTACCTATTACAAATGCGGATTTGTTACCATACTATGATTTAGTATTGGAGAATGTTATATGCAAAAGGTGTTTTATCTTGTGACAGAGTCGTTTACTACAGCAATGAAGGGATATAGGATTTTAATAAGAAACGGTGTCAACGCGAGAGTTGATAGATTAGCCCCGAATAGATCGAGAAACGGATGCGGATACAGCATAGTTGTCTACAACGACCCGCAAGGAGCGGTTGAAATCCTGAAACGAAATAATATAAAGATTAAATCTGTAATCTGAGGTAGTTATTGATTAGCAAAACCGATATCGTATGGTATCGGTTTTTTCATAAAGAAGGTGAGCTTAATGATATATTTCGATAATGCGGCCACCACTTTTCCAAAGCCCACAGCGGTATATAGGGGCTGCGAGGAAGCTATGTATAAATTCGGTGCAAATCCTGGAAGAAGCGGACACAGTTTTTCTATGGAAACCGCTAAACTCGTTTTTGACGCTCGGGAAGCAGTGGCGGATTTTTTTAATGCGAGCGATGTTGAAAACGTTGTCTTCACTTTAAACTGCACTATGAGTATAAATTTAGTGTTAAAGGGCCTTTTAAAAAAAGGCGATCACGTTGTTATCTCAAATCTGGAACACAATGCGGTTGCAAGACCCATTCATAAATTGAAAACAGATGGAATAATTGACTACACAATTGCTAAGGTGGAAGAAGGAAATAACGAAAAGACCTTGGCAAATTTCAAAGGTGCTTTACGAAAAAATACAAGACTTGTAGTTTGTACACATGCTTCAAACGTGTTTGGGATAAAGCTTCCAATAAGAGATATCGGCACTATGTGCAGGAACAGGGGAGTTCTGTTTATGGTAGATGCAGCACAAACTGCAGGAGTCGTCCCTATTGATGTTAAAAGTTATAAGATCGACTTTTTGTGCATTGCCGCGCATAAGGGCTTGTATGCTCCTATGGGAACGGGTATATTGGTTGCAGAAAGAGCAGAAGTTTTGAAGACTGTTATAGAAGGGGGAACCGGCAGCGCGTCCTTGGAGCTTATGCAACCCGAAGTTATGCCGGATAAGATGGAAAGCGGAACTGTCAACGTTGTAGGAATTGCAGGCGTTTTGTATGGGCTTGATACAATAAAAAAAGTAGGACTTAAAACTATATCGGCACATGAATTTAAGATAGTTCAAAACGTTTACAGGCGTTTGAACAAAATGAGAGGAATAAAGCTGTATACTGATTTTCCTAACGAACGTCATCACGTGCCGGTGCTAAGCTTTAATATTTCTGCAATCGATAGCGGAATTGCAGTAGAAGAATTAAGTAAAAAAGGCTTTGCTTTGCGTGGCGGACTTCATTGCGCTCCGCTTGCTCATATGTCAAAAGGAACAGAAACAAGCGGTACTGTACGCCTTTGTCCTTCAATGTTTACGAGTATTAAGGATTCAAATGCCCTATGCGAAGCAATTTTTAGCATTTCTCAAAGAAAAAATTAATAAAAAAGAGTTTGCATATTCGATATTATGTGTTACAATAAATAGTGAGGAATTGTATCAAAGTATAGGGGAATGTAAAATGCAGGTATTGTTTGATTATTTAGGGTCGTTTATAAGCGCACTTATAAGTGTGATTAAAACATCCTCCATATTTGACCTTCTTGATATTATAATAGTCGCTTACCTTGTTTATAAGGGTATTCAGCTTGTGCGAGATACAAGAGCCGGTCAGCTCATCAAAGGAATAGTTATCCTTTTGGGTGCGTATCTCCTTTCCTTCATTTTCAGGCTTCAGGTTATCAACTGGCTTTTTGTAAACGTATTTCAGTTTGGACTTTTGGCAGTGGTTGTTGTGTTCCAACCTGAACTTCGTCGTGCTTTGGAGCAGGTGGGCAGAAGTAAGTTCTCCACAAAGTTCAATCTTTTCGGTGCGCACGTTGATACCGACGAAGAACAGGAAGAAAAGATAATAAACTGCATTGAAACGATTTCAAATGCTGCTGTAGTTCTTTCCTCAACTAAAACCGGAGCTTTGATGGTAATCGAACGGGAAACAAAGCTTGGCGATATTGTAAAAACCGGTACCGTTATAGATTCACAACTCTCTGTTGAACTCATAGGAAACATATTTTTCCCCAACACGCCGCTTCACGACGGAGCTATGATAATTCGTGATCAAAGAATGTATGCCGCAGGATGTTTTCTACCCCTTTCTCAGAACAATGAAATCAGCAAACAGCTTGGAACAAGACATCGAGCTGCCCTTGGTGTGAGCGAAATTTCTGACGCGATAGTAGTTATTGTTTCAGAAGAAAACGGCAAGATTTCTGTTGCAAAAAACGGTGTTCTCACGAGAAACTATGACAGGGACAGCCTTTTCAAATACCTTAAAAAAGAGATGGTTGTTGAAAAAAACAACCCAGAAGATATAACTCCTAAAGATAAGATGCTTATATTTAAGAAAAGAAAATCCAAGTAGTGTACGGCTTTGGGTATCGAGGTAAAAGATGAAGATAAAGAAATTTTTACAAAATGATAATGCGGTTAGGGCTTTGTCTTTGATTATAGCTGTTTTGACGTGGATATTTGTTGTGGTTGTGGTTAATCCCAACACGGAGGCTGTTGTCAAAAATATTCCGATTCGCATTGACCTTTCGGGAACATCAGCAGAACGACTTGGACTTGAGATTATATCTGATGAAGTCCTGCTCGCAAACGTTACTGTCACCGGTGACCGTACTGTAATCGGTAGCCTTAACAGCGAGGATATTGACGTTTCTGCTGTTTTGTCGGGTATTTCTGAACCGGGAACCTACTCTGATATTCAACTGCAGGTAAAAAAATCAAGTGCAGGTAAAAGCTTTGAAATCGAGACCTGTTCACCATCTACAATAACCCTGAAATTTGATCGAAAAACCACAAAGACTCTTCCTGTTTCTCTCGAACTCAACGATCTTACGGTTGCTGATGGATATATGCTGGAGGAGATAATAACATCACCGACAAGTATTACTGTGACAGGCCCTGAAAACGACGTTATAAACGTTGCGGCTTGTATCGTACGTGGCGATATCGACGGAGATTTGAATGCATCTACCGTTATAACCTCCGATATAGTCCTTTTTGACGGAGAGGGAAAGGAAATAGATAATCCACACCTCAGCCTGAGTGTCGACAGCGTCGATATCACAATACCTGTTCTCAAGAAAAAGGCACTTCCTGTCCACTTTGAGTACTTGAATGCTCCCGAGGGATTTGATATCGGGTCTATTGACTATATCATCGATAATAATGTGATAGAGGTTGCAGGTCCTGAAGCTTTGATAGACCAATGGAACAGCCTTAATATCGGATATGTCGATTTAAGCGAGCTTGACACTACTCGTGAGTACGAGTTTGACGTAGTTCTTCCTTCAAGCTTTGTAAACGTTAAGAACATTACAACCTTAATAGTCCGGTTTCCGCTCGCCGATTATAAAACCGATACCTTCACCATTTCTGATATAAGGCTTGAGAATGTGCCCGAGGATTACGAAGTCAGCGTTAACACACAAAAGATTTCCAAGGTTTCCGTCGTTGGCCCTGCAGACGTAATTTCACAGCTCTCCAACGAAGACCTTGTGGCAAAGATAGATATGAGCCAAAGAGATGTAGAAAAAGGACAGTACAAAGTTCCTGTTTCGATATATTCTACGAAACACAATAACGTTTGGGCTGTTAATGAATACTTTGTTGTGCTTAATATAACAGAGAAGTAAGGTAATATAGTAAAGAAAGCTGCAATACAAGCGACTGAATAACAGTCGCTTGTATTATTGAAGGAGAAGAATATGCCTGTTGTTGTTTCTTCAATATCGTTACCAATATCCGCACAGGATTGCGACGCCGTTAGTGAAGCTGTTCGTGTTGCCAAACTATCGTTGCGTGATGTTGCAAACTCCTATATTGTAAAAAAATCGGTAGACGCGAGAAAAAATTATGACATACGTTTTGTATACACAGTTGCTTTAGAGTTGCTTGTTGACGAAGAACAAGCTGTTGCGAAGGCAAATTGTGAAAAGGTCAGGTATAGAAGCAAGCCTTCTTTTGAAATAGCTCCAACAAAAAAGCTTTCTCAAAGACCTGTTGTTGTGGGCTTCGGTCCTGCAGGAATGTTTGCAGGATTAGTTTTGGCTAAATACGGTTATAGACCTATAATAATTGAACGTGGCGCCGATGTCGAAACCCGTGTCAAAGACGTAGAAGGCTTTTGGAAAAGCGGTACACTCAATACAGAGAGCAACGTGCAATTTGGAGAAGGCGGAGCAGGGACATTTTCTGACGGAAAGTTGACCACCCGAATCAGCGATGAATATTGCGATTTTGTTCTGGAAACCTTTGTACAAAACGGCGCACCTGAGGAAATTTTATACAAAGCAAAACCACATATAGGAACAGATAATCTCCGCAAGGTTGTAAAGTCAATACGTGAAGAGATAATCAGACTTGGCGGCGAAGTTAGGTTTAACACAAAAATGACCGATATAGTAATCAAAAATTCTTCGGTTGTTGCTGTAATGACAAACAACGGACTTGTCGAAACAAACGATGTTATTATGGCAATAGGACACAGTGCCCGTGATACCTTCAAAATGCTTGTCGATAAGGGTGTTTTGCTTGAACCAAAGCCGTTTTCGGTTGGTGTCAGAGCAGAGCACCTTCAAGAGGATATAAACAAAGGACTGTATGGAAAGTATTATGACGATCCGCGTCTTCCAAAGGGAGAATACCAGCTTTCATACAGAAGCGGTAATCGAGCTGTATATACCTTCTGTATGTGTCCCGGTGGATTTGTAGTTGCTTCTTCTTCTGAAGAGGGTTCTGTAGTTACAAACGGTATGAGCGAATACAGCCGTGATGGAAAGAATGCAAACAGCGCCGTTGTTGTTTCCGTTGATTCTTCCGATTTTGGATGTAATCCCATGGACGCAATTGCTTTTCAACAAAAGCTTGAAGGCCTTGCATTCAGAGAAGGCGGAAACAACTATTCTGCTCCTGCACAGACTATTGATAGCTTTTTTGACAACACGAAAAAGCTTAATATAGATAGGGTAGAGCCAACCTATCCTATAGGCACCAAAGCTACAAACTTCAATGAAATTTTCCCATCATATATTTCTCAAATGTTGCAGACGGGATTTAGAATGTTTGACAGGCGCATAAAGGGTTTTGCAGCAAAGGATACTGTCATTACTGGCGTTGAAACAAGAACTTCAAGTCCTGTCAGAATCACTCGCAATGAAAACTATGAATCAATTGGTATCCGCGGATTGTACCCTTGCGCAGAGGGTGCAGGATATGCCGGCGGAATTGTCAGTGCTGCTGTAGACGGAATACGCGTGGCAAAAGCAGTTATAGGAGGATGAATATGAGAATAGTAATTCTTGACTCTAAAACCTTGGATCCCGGCGATATTTCGTGGGACAGAATGAGGGAGCTCGGCGACCTTGAAAGGTATGACCGAACACCAAAGGAACTTGTCGTTTCAAGAATTGGCGATGCTGAAATTGTTTTTACAAACAAAACAGTAATTGACGAAGCTGTTCTTGATGCCTGCAAAAACATAAAGTGGATAGGCGTTTTTGGTACAGGCTATAACGTTGTCGATGCAGAAGGATGCAAAAAACGCGGAATCCTTCTTGCTAACGTTCCGGATTATAGCACTAAGGCTGTGGCACAGCACACTTTTGCGCTTCTTCTTGAAATTGCTTGCCGTGTTGGTGAACACAGCGAAGCAGTAAGCAAGGGCGAGTGGATAAAAAGCGCGGATTTTTGTTTCTGCAACAACAGGTTGATGGAGCTATATGATAAGACTTTTGGAATCATTGGATTTGGCAATACGGGAAAAGCTGTAGCCGAAATAGCAAAGGCAATTGGAATGAAGGTTATAGTATATACAAGGCACCCTGATTTTTCCTTTGAAACCGATAATCTCAGATTTGTCAGCTTCGAAGAGTTGATTACAGATGCAGACATCATCAGCCTTCATTGCCCACTTACAAGCGAAACTGAGAATATGATTAACAAGTCGTGCATAGATAAGATGAAAGACGGTGTCATACTCATAAACACGGCACGAGGACCTATTCTGAATGAAACAGACGTTCGCGATGCACTTGAAAGCGGAAAGATATACGCTTTAGGTGCAGACGTCGTTAGTGTTGAGCCAATGTCCGAAGACAACCCCTTGTTGAATGCAAAAAATACGATTATAACTCCTCACATTGCTTGGGCACCCAAAGAAACCAGGGAAAGATTAATGCGGGTTTGCGTGGAAAACCTGAGAAGTTTTTTGGAAGGAAATCCCCAAAATATCGTTAATTTGTAATTTTGTGTTTACTTTGGTTAATTTCTGTGTTAATATACTTAATATGGAATGATATTACATTTAGGCACGTTTGTGCAGAGAGGAAGAAATAGATGGCTAAGGAAAATAAATATCTCTTATATAAAGGCAAGCCGCTTGTCAGAAACGGTAACACACTGTACTATGGAAATATGGGCGATCCATACGTTGTAATGCTGCAGATTATGGCTAATGAAACTAAAAATGATTTGCCTACTGCTACAAAAGTAATCGTTCAGCTAATGTCTACAGACAGAACAAAGGATATCAAGGATATCTTTATTAAAAGAAGCGAAAAGAACGGTTTGTATAGCGCAATGGAAATAGCAAGCATCTGGCTTGAAAGAGCGCTTGAAGAAGCATAATAAAAAATCACCGCCATATAAAATTGGCGGTGATTTTTTATCAGTTTAAAGCTGACTTTTTATGCGGTTGAGAGCGTTTTTTTCAAGGCGTGACACCTGAGCTTGACTTATTCCAACCTCCTGAGCAACCTCCATTTGTGTTTTTCCCTGAAAAAACCTCAGAGAAAGTATCTTTTTTTCGCGGTCGCTCAATTGCCTCAGGGCATCTCGCATAGAGATTTCTTCAATCCAACTACTGTCGTCGTTTGAGTCCTTTATCTGATCCATAATATATATTGTGTCTCCGGAGTCAGAATATATTGGCTCATTTAAAGAAACTGGGTCAACGATGGCGTCAAGTGCAAGAACAACCTCATGCTTGGGTAGAGAAAGTTGTTTGGAAATTTCCTCAATCGTAGGCTCACGCGAAAGCTTGTTTGTCAACTCTTCTTTAACCTGCATTGCATGATATGCAGTGTCTCGCATTGAACGGCTCACCCTTACTGAGTTGTTATCGCGCAGGTGCCTTCTTATCTCTCCAATTATCATCGGTACTGCATAGGTGGAAAACCTTACTTCGTGTGAAGGGTCAAAATGGTCAATCGCTTTTATTAATCCAATACATCCGACTTGAAACAGGTCGTCGGGAGTTTCTCCGCGGTTGGAAAACTTTTGCACTACACTAAGCACAAGCCTGAGGTTTCCGTTTATTAAAAGGTCACGGGCATTGTTGTCACCGTTTCGACATTTTTCAAGCAGTTGTATTTTTTCTGCTTCTTTCAGAACCGGCAGTTTTGATGTATTGACTCCACATATTTCAACCTTATTAATCATTGAACTTCTCCTGACACCATTTGTTTTTTGCACAATTAACTGTCGGTTTGTATGCAAGAGAAGTATTGTCAAAACATTGATGTTGATACAAAAAAGCAGGATGAAAATTTAACCATTAAAGCTCTTTTCGAGGTCTTGCCTGAGCTGTCGTATAATCTTCTTTTCAAGTCTTGAAATATACGACTGTGATATTCCAATCATATCTGCAACTTCTTTCTGTGTTCTTTCAACACCGTCAGAGAGGCCAAATCGCATCTGCATTATAGTTTTTTCGCGTTCGCCAAGTCTGTCGACTGCCTCTAATAACAGGTTTTTCTCAACATCTTGTTCGAGATTTTTGTTTATGTTGTCGTTGTCGGTACCTAAAATATCTGACAAAAGCAGTTCGTTGCCGTCCCAGTCAACGTTAAGAGGCTCTTCAATTGAAATGTCATTTTTCATATTCGACGTTTTCCTTATGCACATCAAAATTTCATTTTCAATACACCTTGAAGCATAGGTTGCAAGCTTTATGTTTTTTTCGGGGCAAAAGGTATTTACCGCTTTTATCAATCCAATGGTTCCTATCGAGATCAGGTCTTCAATTCCTATTCCTGTAGTTTCAAACTTCTTTGCGATATACACCACAAGACGAAGATTATGTACTATAAGCTGTTGTCGTGCTTCTTGCTCGTTATCATGGTTTGTTATGTTCTCAAGAACGATTTTTTCCTCTTCAACAGTCAAAGGCGGTGGCAAAGTTTCAGGCCCGTTTATATAATCCACCTTTCTGCAAAGCTTTGATAAAAGCTTTCTAATGAACAGACGAATTTCTGAAAA
>JAZSEP010000041.1:0-13964 GCA_045531755.1 Oscillospiraceae bacterium
ATACCTTTCGTCTATATTTTGGGGCAAACACTATGTGGTACTTGCAATTCCACTTCGTGTGTGCTAAACTACTTGTGTCTATACTTTCTTTTTTCATTTATTTACCTCCGATTGTGATGCTTTTGGTGACTGGCAGGTCGCGTCTATTCTATCACAATCGGAGGTTTTTTCATCGCTAAAGCTCTTTTGAACCACGCGACTATCGCGTGGTTTTCGTTATACAAAAAGCCGATATGGAGCTTGAGTCCATATCGGCTTTGCAAGACTATTTACGATGGAAAATTTTATCCAACAGCTTTGAAAAGGCAGATTTTTCGCAAATCACACAAGGTTTCACAGCTCCGCATCCCTCGCAGAAATCCAGCTCCAAAACCACGTCTTTCTCCGTCAGATTTTCATCGAACAACTCGTTATAATGCTTCAAGCAAAACTCCGCCATACCTTTCCTCCTAACGTTTCCGCTTTCAATGACCCTGTTGACATTTGGTGAGTGTCATATTCTCTTCAATTATATCATACAATCTTGTTAGTGACAAGCACTAAATGTCAACAGGAGGTTAATATGTTCATCAACAAATCAAAAGACGGGTTAAACAACCTTTGCGGTAAACATATTTCCGCTTTGCGAAAGGAACTGAAAATCTCGCAAAGAGAGCTGGCAGACAGGCTGCAGTTGTCGGGTCTTGACATTGACAAAAACGCAATTCAGAGAATCGAGTGCGGAAAACGCTTTGTGACCGACATTGAGCTTGCGGTTATTGCAGGTGTTTTAAACAAATCCGTCGATGAGTTGCTTGAAGATTCAGGCAGCTGATTCACGCACGTTTTGCTTTGCGTTGACATCTCCTCTTTATTAGAGTATAAAAACAAAAACCTCAATGAATTTCATCGAGGTTCTTTCTTCCCTTTCGGTCGGTCAGTTGTATTCGTCGAACACGGTTTTTAATGCGGTTTCGATTTTCTCTGCCGTAAACTCCTGCACGTATCCGTCGTTTCGGTCGATAAATCCGACAGGCGCCAGCGTATTGGCGGCCGCGTTATAGACCATATACAGCCTTCCTCTTTCGATTTCCTCTCCTGCTTCGGTTCGGATGGTCATCAAAAAGGTTACTTCTTTTTCGTCCTCGGTCAAGGGTATGTCGGGTGAAAAGTCTTCGTCCCACTCCTCTTTCCATCCGCACGAGAAGCCTGCAACGTGCTTCCAGAAGTCCTTCATCGTTATTTCAAAACTTTTCCCCTTGTATCCGCACAAGCGCGCCGAGGAAACGGTGTCGTCGCTTATATCAGGACGTAAACCACTCTCGTTTGCTATACTCTGTTCGGTGCTTTGGTTATACTTTTTCATTGCTTCACCATTAAATTTCTGTCATTGTTACTATACGGGCAATACCTATCATACAGTATTTTTGTTTAATTGTCAATATAAAATTCTATTGATTGGTAGAATTTGTCGAATTTTGCCGGTATTATTTCAAAATCACACAAGCTCTCGGAAATCCGCCGTGCAGGGTGTTATATTTTGCGGATTAACTGCAAATAATTTATAAAAAGTGTTGACAAGTTCAAAATCTTAGTGTATAATAGACTTCGCCCGTAAAAAGCGGGAGTAAAATATGGCGGTATAGCTCAGTTGGCTAGAGCAATCGGTTCATACCCGGTGTGTCGTAGGTTCGAGTCCCACTACCGCTACCATACGGCTCGTTGGTCAAGTGGCCTAAGACACCGCCCTTTCACGGCGGTAACACGGGTTCGAATCCCGTACGAGTCACCATGTAAAACCTCTTTTGTCCGATAGACAAAAAAGGTTTTTACAATGATATCCGTTCCTTGCAGAACGGGTGATATACCTTCGGTATGATATCCACCTTCGGTGGATGATATATGCCTGCGGCATATAAAGGAACGGATATTATATCATGCTTGCGAAGCAAGTATATCATACGGCAACGCCGTATATCATATCGCGATAGCGATATATCATTGAATAGCGTAACATCATGTGGTATAATGTCGTTGAAAGAAGGTGCTTTCATGTCCGAAAACAAATTACTTGACTTGTCTTTTGATTTTGCTGTTGCAATTGTTAATCTTGTTGACGGTGTAACTGCACCCAAAAGTTCTTATATGACAGATCAGCTCGCACGAGCCGGTACGTCGGTTGGCGCAAATATTCATGAAGCGCAGTATGCACAAAGTAAAAAAGATTTTGTATCAAAATTGGAAATCGCATTGAAAGAATCGAATGAAACAAGTTATTGGTTGAAATTGATGTACGAAACCAACAGAATAGACATTTCCGCATATCAATGTACTGAGAAGCTTTGTGGCAATATTCGTAGGTTGTTGATTGCATCCTGTAAGACCGCAAAGGAGACTTCGAAATGAAACCTGACTTTCTCTCCCGATACGTCGGAGACCGTGCTTTTTACCGCACGGTGCTTGGCATTGCCGTTCCGATGATGATACAAAACGGAATTACAAACCTTGTAAATCTGCTCGACAACGTTATGGTGGGACAGGTTTCCACCACGGCTATGTCGGGTGTTTCCATCGTCAACCAGTTCGTTTTTATCTTCAATCTGCTGGTGTTTGGCGCTGTCAGCGCCGCAGGCATCTTCACGGCTCAGTTTCACGGCTCAGATAACGAGGACGGCGTCCGTCACACCTTCCGCTTCAAGATACTTATCAACCTTTTGGCAGGCGCTCTCGGCGTTGTGGCTTTTGCCCTTTTTGACGACGAGCTCATCAAGCTGTTTTTGCAGATGGATGCAGGAACGGCTGACCTCTCGCCCGAGGAAGCGCTGTTTTTCGGCAAACAGTATCTGTGGCCGATGCTTATAGGGCTTATTCCCTACGCTCTGTCGCAGGCGTATGCCTCGACCATGCGTGAAACGGGTCAGACTGTCATTCCCATGGCGGCGAGTCTGGCTGCCGTTATGACAAACTTCGTGCTCAACGGTATTTTAATCTTCGGTTTGTTCGGAGCCCCTGCTTTAGGCGTGCTCGGCGCCGCTATTGCAACCGTTGTAGCGCGTTTTGTCGAGCTTTTTATCCTCGTTTGGTGGGGACACGCGCACAAGGAAGAGTGTCCGTATCTTGTGGGAGCCTACCGCTCACTCTACATCCCCCGTTCGCTGTTTGCGAGCATCGCCGCAAAGGGTCTTCCGCTTATGGCAAACGAATTTTTCTGGGCGCTCGCCGTCACGATGCGCAACCAGAGCTATTCTACCTGCGGTCTTGAGGTTGTTGCCGCACAGAACATTGCAGTCACGTTTATAAATCTGTTCTCGGTGATTTATATGTCGCTCGGCAGCTCGATTGCCATCGTAGTGGGCAATCAGCTTGGCGCAGGCGAAATCGAAGAGGCGCGCGACAGTGACCGCAAGATGATTGCGTTTTCCGTCACCTGCGCCGCTGTTATCGGGCTTTTGCTGTGCTGCACAGCTCCGCTCTTCCCTATTCTTTACAAAGCCCCCGACAGCGTTCGGGACCTTGCCGCCTTCATGCTTGTAGTCAACGGTTGTGCAATGCCGTTTTTTTCCTTTGCACACGCGGCATACTTCACTCTCCGATCCGGCGGAAGAGTTGGCATAACCTTCCTGTTTGACAGCGTGTATATGTGGGGCGTCGTTGTTCCAACGGTAGCTTTGATTGCAAACCTCACGAGCATATCTATCCATTGGCTGTTCATAATCGGAACGGCGGTCGAGGTGCTCAAATGCGTTCTGGGCGCCATCTGTCTTAAAAAGGTCAACTGGGCACGGCAGTTGGTTGAAAAGAAAAACTGAATATAATAACTGAAAACGGCACTTTCGAAATGAAAGTGCCGTTTGTTTTTAGCGTTGCGCAACGTTTAGCTACGAAGTAATTTAGCGTGTCGCAGACACATTTAGCTCACCGTCAGGTGAATTTAGCTGTAACAAAGCACGCCTTGCTTACTTAATTACGTCTACGCCCATATACTTTCTCAGAGCTTCGGGGACTGTTACAGAGCCGTCGGCGTTCTGGTAGTTCTCGAGAATTGCGGCTACCGTTCTGCCGATTGCAAGACCCGAGCCGTTGAGGGTATGCACAAGCTGTGCCTTGCCCTTGACGTCGTCCTTATATCTGATGGACGCTCTTCTTGCCTGATAGTCCTCGAAGTTGGAGCAGGAGGAAATCTCCTTGTAGGTGTTATAAGAGGGCAACCAAACCTCGATGTCGTAGGTCTTCGCGCTTGAGAAGCCGAGGTCGCCGCCGCAAAGGGTTACTACTCTATGGGGCAGGCCGAGTATCTGAAGCGCGCGTTCTGCGTCGTTTGTGAGCTTTTCGAGCTCCTCGTAGGAATTCTCGGGCTTGGAAAACTTAACAAGCTCGACCTTGTTGAACTGATGCTGACGGATGAGTCCTCTTGTATCTCTTCCTGCGGAGCCCGCCTCTGCTCTGAAGCAAGCGGAGTATGCGCAGTATTTTCTTGTGAGGGTGCTGCCATCGAGAATCTCGTCGCGGTGCATATTCGTGACGGGAACCTCAGCGGTAGGAATGAGGAAATAGTCGGGAGAAGCGAGCTTGAATGCGTCCTCTTCGAACTTCGGGAGCTGTCCTGTGCCGGTCATAGACGCGCGGTTTACCATAAAGGGCGGGAAAATCTCGGTATAGCCGTTTGAGGTGTGGAGGTCGAGATAGAAGTTGATTACCGCTCTTTCAAGTCTTGCGCCGAGGCCCTTATAGAAGTGAAATCTCGCGCCCGTTACCTTTGCGGCGGTTTCGGGGTCGAGGATATCGAGTGCCTCGCCGATATCCCAATGCGCCTTGGGCTCGAAATCGAACTTTCTGGGCTCGCCCCAGGTGCGCATTACGGGGTTCTGGGAATCGTCAACGCCCGCAGGAACGCTTTCGTGGGGGATGTTGGGGATATTTAAGAGGATTGTCTTCTGCTTTTCCTCAAGCTCGGCAATCTTTTCGTCGCATTCCTTTATCTTTGCGGAAAGCTCCTTCATCTCGGCGAAGACGGGGGCTGTGTCCTTGCCCTCCTTCTTCATCTGCGGAATCATCTTGCTGACCTTGTTCTGCTCAGCCTTCATAGCGTCAGCAGCGGAGCTTATCTCACGGCGCTGTTCGTCGATTGCGATAACCTCGTCGATGAACTTGTCCATATTCTTGCCGCGCTTCTGCATACCTGCTCTGACGGCATCGGGGTTGCTTCTTACGAGTTTGATGTCTAACATTTATATATCTCCTTTGTTCACTTACAGAGCTTCTTTGCGATGTCGCCGAGGTCCTGTTGTGAGAAAAATTCTATTGTCAGCGTTCCGCCCTCGCCGTTTGCGGTGACGGTTACGCGTCTGCCAAGCTCTGTGGTGAGCGCGGTTTCAACTTCCTTACAGAAAAGCTCGCCCTTTTCAAACCGGAATTTCGCATTTGCAGGCTTCGTTCCCTCTTTTTTGGGCTTGAGCGCCTTCTCTACCTCGCGGACAGACATTCCCGTTTTGACGATTTTTTCTGCCAATTCGTTTATAAACTCCTCGTCCTCTGCCGCCAGAAGCGCTCTCGCGTGGCCTGCGGAAAGGTCGCCGTTTCTAACTAATTTCGCGGTTTTTTCGGGGAGATTTAGAAGTCTTAGTGAGTTTGCAACTGCAGGTCTTGAGCGTCCCACGCGTTTTGCAACCTCGTCCTGCGTCATCTCGTAGCGGTCGATGAGAGTCTTGTAGCCAAGCGCCTCTTCGATAGCGTTGAGGTCCTCGCGCTGAAGGTTTTCTATCATCGCAAGCTGCATCATCTCGTCCTCGGTCATCTCGCGGACGACTGCAGGAATCTCGGTGAGCCCTGCCATTCTCGACGCTCTCCAACGGCGCTCTCCTGCGACTATCTGATAGCGGTCGGTGTCAATCGGGCGAACCAAAATCGGCTGTAGAACGCCGTGTTCGCGGATGGATTCGGCAAGCTGAAGCATTGCTTCCTCGTCAAAATCCTTTCGGGGCTGTTCGCGGTTTGGCTCGATGTCCGCAATTCTCAATGTGCTTGTTTCTCTGCCGTTTTCCGCGGCGTTGTCTGCAAAAAGTGCGTCAAGACCCTTTCCGAGTCCGCCTTTTTTTATTGCCATACGCTCACATCCTCTCTCTTGTCAAAAATTCGTCTGCCAATTCCTCATACGCTCTCGCGCCCTTGGACGCTCTGTCGTAGTACATAACCGGTTGTCCGTAGCTTGGCGCCTCGGAAAGCCTGACGTTGCGCGGAATTGTGGTTTTGTATATCTTTTTGGGCATATACTTCTTGACCTCGTCCACAACCTGTGCGGTGAGATTGAGTCTGCCGTCGTACATCGTCAGCAGTACGCCCGAAATATCTATGTGCGGGTTGTAAAGGCGTTTAACTTGACGGATGGTGGAAATCAGCTGTGAAAGTCCCTCCAAAGCGTAGTATTCGCACTGAATGGGAACCAGCACCGAGTCGCTTGCCGTGAAGGAGTTGAGGGTTATAAGCCCCAGCGACGGCGGACAGTCAATAAAGACGAAATCATATCTGTCTTTAACAGTAAACAACGCCTTTTTGAGCCTGTTTGTGCGGTCGTTGAGGGCAACGAGCTCGACCTCTGCTCCTGCAAGCTGCATGCTTGACGGGATTACGTCCACCCCGTTGTAGTTTGTTTTTATGATGGCGTCCTGAGGCTCGGTCTGCCCTATCAGCACGTCATAGGTGGAAAACTGAGTCATCCTTCGGCTGATGCCAAATCCGCTTGTGGCGTTTCCCTGTGGGTCAACGTCGACAAGAAGCACCTTTTTGCCCTTCGAACCGACAGCCGCCGCGAGATTTACCGCCGTTGTGGTCTTGCCCACTCCGCCTTTCTGGTTGGCAATGGCGATTATCTTGCCCATAGTTTCCCCTCTTTCTCATTTAATATAATGAGTATACCACATTATTTTACAAAATTAAAGGGGTTTTGTCCGATTTTCGAAGAAAATCAGCGGTCGGGCAAGGTGAGTTGTTTCGTTTTGTGGTTTACCGCAATATTCGGCTTTTGCGAAGCCTCGTTTGGCTCAATGTTTCACGTGGACAGAGCCCGACCGCTGCCTGTGGCAGAAGAAGGGAGGGCGATTGTCGGAAAAAATGCAGAGCGTTGCGAACGGACTGTGAGCAAGGCGACAACATTTTTGACCGGAACTATGTTCGCACCAACCAAAATGTTCCACGTGAAACACCCGTAGGGGCGACCATTGGTCGCCCGTTTGATTTTGCGGTAACCTTTCGGGCGTTTGTTCTTTTTCTCGGGAGACCGATGGTCTCCCCTACGGGTTGCGCCGGTTTTTTCGGGGGACCGGTGGTCTCCCCTACGTTTACGCTGAAAAAGGCTTTGTGAATTATTAAAGAGCGAGTTTCCTCGCTCTTTTTTTACCACTCTATCTTTCTGTCCCTGAAATAATACTCTTTATCGTGGTCGTTTATCGGGCGCATCACTCGGCAGGGGTTGCCGACCGCCACTACGTTTGCAGGAATGTCGCGCGTTACCACGCTTCCTGCGCCGATTACGGTGTTATCTCCTATCGTCACACCGGGCAGAATGATTGCTCCTGCGCCAATCCAGCAGTTTTTGCCGATGTGAACGGGCATATTGTATTGACAGCCCTGTCGGCGAAGCTCGGGGAGAATCGGATGGGCAGCCGTCGCAACTATGACGTTTGGCGCGAACATCGTGTTATCGCCGACGTAGATGTGCGTGTCGTCGACGAGTGTGAGGTTGAAGTTTGCATAGACGTCGTTGCCGAAATGCACGTGCTTTCCGCCGAAGTTTGTGTGGAGAGGCGGCTCTATATAACACCTTTCGCCAATTTCCGCAAACATCTCCTTGAGCATAGCCTCGCGTTTATCAAGCTCGGTAGGGCGCGTCTGGTTGAAATCATAAAGCCTGTCAAGGCGCTGCAGCTGTTCCTTCATTATCTCGGGGTCGTTTGGTAGATATATCTCCCCCGTGTGTAGCTTGTCCTTCATTGCCATTTTATCATCTCCTGATGATAGTGTAGCAGTTTCAGCCGCGGAAATCAAGGCTTCTTTTGCCAAGACGTTTGTTTTCTCGTAAATGTAAAAAAGCCGTATGATTAGCGAGGAAATCTCGTCGTTACTTGTAACTCCGCCCGTTACAAACAGGTCTCTGAGCTTGCTGTTTTTTGCAAGAAGGTTGTTTCTTATCCAAAGCCCCAACCCAAAATGATATCTGTCCAAGCATCTGTAGTCACAACAAAGAAAATCCCGAAGGGTTTCTTTGTCGATATTCTTCTCGATTTTTAAAAAAGCTTCTTCAATAATCGAAAACACCGCATAAATACCTCTGCTTTCATAAAAATATTGCGTCAAAACTGCGTCATTTTCACCTTTTACTATGGTGTTCTGCTACAATCAAGGGTAAGAGAGGAGTGTGGCACTTTTGAAAACTTCTAAATGTGCGAATTGCGTTAATTTCGTTCAGCACTATATACGGTTTGGAAGAAAATTTGGATTGGTGAACTATGGTCATTGTATCTATCCTAAACTTAAAATGCGTCGTTCCAACGCAACTGCCTGTGCCTATTATGAGGAAAAACAAAAACGAATATAGGCTTGCTCTCCACATAGTTTTGTGGAGAGCTTTTGTTTTGTCCTTTTGCAAGAAGCCCGTCCTACTTGGCAACCATCTTATAACCCTGTTTTTTTGGAATTCTCACGATATATTCTATAAAACTGTCCCCCTCGCGCTTGGTGCTCTCTGCCTCGATTCCGGATTGGCGCATAATCATTATCGCCTTTTGTATGGTATTTGCGAAGAGGCGCACGTCGCGCACCACCACAAGCCGTTCCTTTTTCTTCTCTATGGCGCTGTTTTCAAGGAGATTTTTGATAAATTCCTCGGTTTGCGCGACGTTGAACCTCTTGAGCACGACGTAGGCAAGGGTTCTGTCGCGAAGCTCGGTGCTTTCAATCTTCAAAAGCGCGCGGGCGTGGCGTTCGGTGAGCCCTGCTTCGATTATTATCTCTTTTTGGCGGTCACAGATTTTTAAAAGCCGGAGCTTGTTTGCAATCGCAGGCTGTGACCTTCCGAGGCGCTTTGCGACCTCCTCCTGCGTCAGCCCCATACTGTTTATCAAGAGCGCTATCCCCTCGGCTTCCTCGAAGAAATTGAGGTCCTTTCTCTGCAGATTTTCCAGCACCGCAAACACCGCCGATTGCGTGTCGTCACAGTCGCAGACGATGCACGGAACCGTCGATAAACCCACTATTTTAGCGGCTCGAAGCCGTCTTTCCCCCGCTATCAGCTCATAGTCGTTTTTGTTTTTTCGTACGGTCAACGGCTGCAGAATTCCGTTTTGCTCAATGCTCTGCGCAAGCTCGGTGAGCTTGTCCTCGTCAAAGCGCTTTCGCGGTTGATAGGGGTTTGGCAGGATGGTTTCTACCGCGATTTGCGCCACCTTTTGTTGATTTGCCTTTTTGTCCTTGAATATTGTCACTTGTGTCCCTCCAGATTCAGAAGCTCGACCGTCCTGTGTCACGGGCGGTTTTGTCCAACAAAAATTCCTTCGTGTAAATTGTAACACGAAGGAACAAAGCTTCCCATCTTTTTCGGTCGACAGGGTCGGACAGAAATCTGTGGGTTATATTAAATTATAACGGAGATTTTGCTATTTTGGCGGATTGACGGGGGTATTTTGTCGGGGTTTGGGATATCTTTTGTATGATAATCACACTTCGGCTCGCATCGTCGGAAAGCCTGTATTTTTTCACGTCTATTATCCTTCCGCCGAGCAGTTTTATGGCGTTTTTTGCCTCATCAACCTCGCTTTCGCAGTCCCCGCCCTTGAGGGAAACGAAGATTCCGCCCACCTTCACGAAAGGAAGGCAATATTCCGAAAGCTCGCGCAATGAAGCCACCGCTCTGGCGGTCGCAATATCATATTTTTCGCGAAATTCGGGTTTTCTGCCCACCTCCTCGGCTCTGCCGTGGACGAATTTCACGTCCTTTAGTCCCAATTTTTCGCAGAGCTTCTGCAGAAAAACGATTCTCTTATTAAGGCTGTCTAAAAGCGTGAGTTTTATGCTCTCGTCGTGGGTTTTAAGGGGTACGGACGGAAAGCCTGCGCCCGTTCCGACATCGATTACCGAAAGTCCGCCGTGCTCTATCTCGGCAAACGGCACGAGAGAGTCCGCAAAATGCTTTATTGCGATGCCCTCGGGGTCGGTTATGGCGGTCAGGTTCACGTTTTCGTTGTATTCCACCAGAAACTCGGCGTAGGTATCAAGCTTCTGTGCGGTGGTTTCGGTGATTTCCACGCCAAATTCCGCACATTTTTTGGTCAAAAGGGTTTTGTCAATCATTTTTGCTCTCCTTTATTCTGTGTAAAAGCAGTCTTCTTCCCATTTTGCAGGGTTGGAGTCGATATATTCCCATATTTCAAGATAATCGCTCTCGTCGCGGACAATATGGTCATGAAAGGATTTTTGCCAGATTGAAGCTCCTGTTCTTTTCGTAACGCATCCCTTCATCTGCGCAATTATCGTTGATACCGTAGGGGCGAGCATTGCTCGCCCGTTATCTGCGTGTATCCGCAACAACAGATGAATGTGATTTGGCATTATAACGTATTTATCTACTGTCACCGTCGGATAACACGCACAAACTTTGTTTATCGCATCATCCGCGGTTTTTCCGAAGTCGGACAGCTCGACGTAAGGCGGGAGACCGATGGTCTCCCCTACGACGTCGCCTAAAACACACCTGCGTTTATCGGTGCATATCGTTACAAAATATGCGCCGGGTTGGCTGTAATCGTATTCCTTTAGCCTGTTTGGTTTTCGTTTTGGAAGCTCCATGGTGTCCTCTTTTTTGGTTTTTTTCGGGCGAGTCTAATTACAAGTCCTCGTTTCCGCTCATTCTGATGAGCAAAACTGAAATATCTGCAGGGTTCACGCCCGAAATTCGCGATGCCTGACCGATGTTGAGGGGTTTGACTCGGTTGAGCTTTTCCTGCGCCTCAAGGCGAAGTCCCTTTACTGTGGTATAGTCGAGGTCGGGGGGCAAAAGCCGCTTCTCAAGCCGTTTCATCTGCTCTGCCTGTCGGCTCTGCTTCTCGATATAGCCCTCGTATTTTATCTTTATCTCTGCCTGCTCGCACACGGCGGAGTCAAGCTCGGGTCGTGTTTTATCGAATTTCGTCAAATCAGAGTAGGAAATCTGCGGTCTGCGAATCAAGTCAGCGAGGCGGATACCCGTTTTCACAGGCGCCGTACCCCTTTCCTCAAGCATTTCGTTGAGCTCCTCGCTCGGCGGTATCGAAGTCGATTCAAGTCTTTCGATTTCTTGCGCTATCTGCTCTTGTTTCACGTGAAACATTGCAAAACGCTCATCGGAGATGAGTCCGATTTCGTGTCCGAGGGGGGTCAGGCGCTCGTCGGCGTTATCCTGACGAAGCACAAGACGGTATTCCGAGCGCGATGTCATCATTCTATAGGGGTCGGAACAGCCTTTCGTGGTCAAATCGTCAATCAGTGTGCCGATATAGGAGTTGTCGCGGGTGAATATTACGGGTTCCTTGCCCGAAAGCGTCCTTGCAGCGTTGATTCCTGCGACAAGTCCCTGCGCGGCGGCTTCTTCATAGCCCGAGGTGCCGTTGAACTGTCCTGCGCCGTAGAGTCCTTTGATTTTCTTGAACTCGAGAGTGGGATAGAGGTCGAGCGGATTGCAACAATCGTACTCGATAGCATAGGCATTTCGCATTATCTCGACGTTTTCAAGACCCTTAACAGTGCGGTACATCGCAATCTGCACGTCCTCGGGGAGCGACGAGGACATTCCCTGCAGGTACATCTCCTCGGTTTCGTCGCCCATCGGCTCGATAAAGAGCTGGTGACGCGGTTTTTCGGAAAAACGCACCACCTTGTCTTCGATGCTCGGGCAGTAGCGCGGTCCGACGCCCTCAATAAGTCCGCTGTAGAGCGGTGAGCGGTGCAGGTTTGCGCGAATTACCTCGTGGGTTTTCTCGTTTGTGTAGGTCACGTGGCAGACGGTCTTGTTTTCAAGCTTCTCCTTGGTTTCAAAGGAAAACGGAACGACGGGCTCGTCCCCTCTTTGTTCTTCAAGCTCGGAGAAATTGATGGTGCTTCGCTTTACGCGCGCAGGTGTACCCGTTTTGAAGCGTCGAAGCTCAATTCCCGCTTCGCGAAGGCTGTCGGAGAGCGCTTTTGCAGGCAAAACCCCGTCAGGTCCGCCGTCATAGCTCGAATCTCCCACGAAAATCTTACCCGAAAGGTATGTTCCGGTGCAGATTATAACAGCTTTCGCTCCATACTCGGCTCCGAGTCGGGTCACAACCCCGCGAACTGCCGTTTTGTCCTCGTTGAAGAGTAGCTCGGTGACCTCTGCCTGCTTGACAAAGAGGTTTTCCTGCATTTCAAGGGTGTGCTTCATCACCGCGTGGTAGCGTCTGCGGTCGGTCTGCACGCGAAGGCTATGTACCGCAGGGCCTTTTCCGCGGTTGAGCATTCTGCTCTGCAGAAAGGTCTTGTCTGCCGCTTTGCCCATCTCTCCGCCAAGCGCGTCGATTTCGCGCACCAGATGACCCTTCGCCGTTCCGCCAATCGATGGGTTGCAGGGCAGATTTGCAATGGCATCAAGGGTGATGGTGAATATAACCGTCCTGAAACCGAGCCTTGCGCTCGCAAGCGCCGCCTCGATTCCTGCGTGCCCGCCGCCAACGACGGCTATGTCATAGTCTTCAAGCTTGTAGTTCATTTTTTAACCTCAATTCAATTGCCCGAAGGGCTTTCTTGCCAAGGCTCCCTTTACACAAGGGAGGTTTTGTTCGTGTCACTTCGTGAAATTCATTCCCTCCGCCTTGCATCCGCTCAGCACCTCCCTTTACACAAGGGAGGCTTTGTTCCACGTGAAACAATATACCATTTGTATAATTCTATGTATTTTATACTGTATGTTTTTGATTTACAGTTCTACAACCGCTACTTCGGTTTGGTTTTTCTCCAAAATCGTTATCAAATCCGCAGTTTTGAGCCAGACGGTAGCGGTGTTGTCGTTTGGATGGACGCCGATGATTGCCTGTCCGTCGAGGAATTCGCGGTCCAGAAAGAACTTGACCTTATGCTCGGAATCGTTGAGAAGCCCCAGCGGTGTCACCGCCCCTGCAACAAGTCCCAAAATCGACATCAGGTCGTCCGCATTTGCAAAGGTGAGCGGTTTTGTGCCTTGATTTCTGCGAAACTCCTTGAGGTCTACCCTCTTGTCGCCCTTGACGGTGATGAGATAATAGCTCCTGCGCTTGTCGTCGCGGACAAAAAGATTTTTCGCGTCGTATTCGGGGTATGACAGCTTCACCTCGGAGAGCTCTGACATATTGAAGACTGCCTGATGCTCGTCTATCTCGTGCCAGACGTTTTCTTTTTTCAAAAATTCGTATATTTCCTGTTTGTTCATTGTGTTCCTTTCAAACGCGGAGGCGTTTAGCTTACGAAGTGATATTCAGCTGGATTTTGAAGTGTTTCTCTTGTAGGGGCGACCATCGGTCGCCCGTTTGTGCGAACATAGCTTCTCTTGTCGTTAGCCATTGCTTGTTTCGCCTTCGCTCACAACCAATGGACGACGGCGCCAAAGACCTCCTCGCTTCATCTGCCACCGGCAGCGCTCGTCGGCTTTGCAGTCAGAAACATGGTCGATTCACTCACATCCGTTCGTGACTCTCCCTGTTTCTTCCGACAATCGCCCTCCCTTTATCTCGCACCGCGAGCGGTCGGGCTCTGTCCGGTACTCGCCCCTATGGGTGTTTGTTATTTTTTTCGGGAGACCAATGGTCTCCCCTACGGGTGAAATTACGGCGTTGCGCTTGTAGGGGCCCGTTTAGTTTTGCGGTAAACCTTTCGGGCGAGTGATACTCGCCCCTACGGGTGAATTTACGGTGTTGCGCCTACGTGAAAATCGACACTTTTGTAGGGGCGACCACTGGTCGCCCGTT
>JAZSEP010000007.1:0-5217 GCA_045531755.1 Oscillospiraceae bacterium
GTATCTAATTTCTTATAATCTTTGTAGTATTTCTGTGCGTTTTGCGATGGTGTGAGCAGCGGGTCGAGTTTTATTTTGACAATCTGAAGTGATTCATCATAGAAGTTTTCAAGCTCTGCTACCCTATCTCCCTTTTCGAGCTTGTAGAGGTTAGCATTAAGCAAATCGCCATAAATCCTGAGGATATCCCTGTCAGCACATTCTCGGAGCTCTTTTCTTTGATTTTCGAGCTTTCTGGATATCTTTTCAGAGGTGTTTATCAGAAAACGCAAAATATCGTGAGCCTTTTGACTTATTCTTGTAGTGGTATCCTTTTGTACAAAAAAATCGTCGAGCAAGAGGCTTAGAGTTTCGTATTCACGAGTGATTACAGAGTCTGTATACTGAGATATTTTGGTGAAATAGAACTCTATTGGTTTCTTGCCTGAATCCAATATCATCGTTGGTACAGGCGGCTGTGAAAGGTTATTCTGTAATTGATTCAAATAGAAATCAAGCCGTGTTAAACCTTCTTCGGTCAAATCATAAACTATGACGTCACTATCTTTAGAGACCAAGAAAGACACTTCACGGCAAATAAGCGGTGAAACGCCCTCCAACGTTGAAAGCAATGCTTTGGAGAGTGGAAATTGCGAATAACGCAGTTTCATCTGTTTTATCAACTCTTCAGATGAGTATTCAAGCATAGAAAGCTTGTCCTGTGTCGGTACAGCTTCATACTTAACACCCGGAAGAATACGGCGAAGCGAAGATACGGAATCGTCAACTCGTTTTACAGAGTCAATAACTTTTCCGTTTTCGTTGACTAAAATAATATTGCTGTGTCTTCCCATAATCTCAACGACGAGTTTAACAACAATCAGATCACCAAACTCGTTGCGAGTTTCAAGGTCAAAAACAACGACTCTTTCGAGTCCCTGTTGCCTTATTTCTAAAATCTTGGCATTTCCTATATGTTTGCGAAGCAACATACAAAACATTGGCGGTGACGGAGGATTATCAAGTTCAGTTTCTGTGAAATGCATACGGGGGTGCGAAGCATCTGCGGAAATCAGAAGCTTCAGGTTTCTGCCACCGGAACGCATAGTGAGAACTATTTCGTTCCTTGACGGCTGATATACTTTATCAATTCTTGTACCTGAAATCTGTTGAGAGATTTCGGTACATAAAACGTGCAAAAAAGCTCCATCAAAAGCCAAGATTATACCCCCATAAGATATGGTTTTTCATCAGCGATAAAAACCTCAACGCCGTCGAATTTTTCAAAAAGCATGTTTTTGAGTACATCTTTAAAGATACACTCCGTTTCAAAATGTCCTGCGACGATTGCGGCTATTCCACATTCGTAAAGCTCAATGACGTTGTTGTACTTTAATTCGCCTGTAACAAGAGCATCTACTCCAAGCACCTTTAAAACAGGAACGACACATCCGCCCGCACCGGAACAAACAGCAACGGTTTTGATAGTTTTTTCACCAAGCGATGAACAAACGCAATTGGAATTAAGTGCACGTGCGGTATGCTCGGCAAACTCTTTTGCAGAAACGGGTTGCTCAACCTTTCCAATTCTAAAGGAAAAACCATCATCGTCGGTTACGGTTCGCACATCTTTAAGATTTAGTTTTTCGCAAAGAATATCATTCATTCCACCCTGTGCAATATCAAAGCAGGTATGCGCGGAAATTACGGAAATCTGTGCCATAATAAGTTTGGCGACAGGCGAAGAAAAATCAATCTTTTTAAGCGGTGAAAAGATCGCAGGGTGATGTGTTATTATTAAATCAACCCGCTGTTCTATGGCTTGTTTTGCCACCTCATTGGTGATATCGAGAGCCAACATAATTCTTTTACATTCTGCACTGTGTGAGCCAAGTAAAAGTCCACCGTTATCCCACTCTTGTGAAGTGGAAAATGGAGCAATGCTATTTATAAAATCATATATATCGCGCACTATCATTGTAAACACCCCATAATACTGTCATACAGTTTATATACCGGCTCGGCGGATTCGGGAGAGTTTTTAGACAATCCTTCAGCCTTTTTGAGAATAGCAGCAGCTCTGTTTTTTATATACAAAACCGATTGCGAATCCTTTTTATCTGCAAGCCTACCAAGCTCGCAGAAAAGCTCGCTCGGAATACGTTTTTTCCCAACGTAATATACGGACATCACGGTGTAAATACGCGAAGAATCCAACACGGCAATTTCGTCCTGAATTTCAAATCCATTCTCACACAAAAAATGTCTGAGCAAAGATGCCTTTGTCATAGGCTGAAGGACAAAATGCTTAGTCTCGTCGCTACTCCAACTGCAATTTTGAAGTATTGAAATTATCGTTTCTCCGCCCATTCCGGCTATAACAATATCATCTACAGAATCCTTTTTAATGCCCTGCAAACCGTCGCAAAGAATTAGTTCGGATCTGTCCTCAAGTTGATTATCTCGTATTGTAGCAACAGCTTTTTTCAACGGATTTTCATTAATATCGCAGGCATATCCGTATGTGCAGATACCGTTTTTTAAAAGATATGCAATGAGGTACGCGTGATCTGTACCTATATCTGCAATTCTGCTTCCCTTTCTAACAAGGTTAGCAACAGCGGTCAGTCGCGTCCCGAGTATAACGTTCTTCATCTTCTCACCAAATATATGTAAAGGATGGACGCTGCAAGAGTCCATCCTTTAGTTTTAACCTTTTGAAACTATATGCTGGTTAAGCTTTTCTACCAGTTCATCAGCGTCAACTCCGTGAACCTGACAAGCCTGTTCGATGCTTTCTCCTCTTGCAGAAGGGCAACCAAGACAATGCATACCCATAGCGAAGAAATACTCAGCAGTTGTTCTGTCAAAATCAAGTACGTCGCCTATAATGCTTTGTTTTGTAACTTTCATATTTTCAACCTCCTTATGACGTATATATTATACTGCATTTAAAACCAAAAATCAACAGTATAGCTGATATTTAACTGCCAATAATTATCACTGGTTTCCCAAAACTTACATTTGCTTTATAGACTTTTTGATATATCTGTGATAATATATTATTGTTATTTTTAATTTATCAAGAAATTTTATGCAAATATCTACAAAAAGGAACGGCGAAAAGAAATGAAGCAGACGATTGCTATACTCGTGGGAAAAATTTTGCATTTCATTGGAAAACCTTTTGGAAAGTCTACTAATCTTCCCGGTGAAATTGCTCTTAAGATATGTCCGGACCTTATATCGAGGTTCAGAATTAAAGGAAGAGTTCTTGCTGTTACAGGCTCCAACGGAAAAACAACTCCCGCCAATATGGTCGCGCATATCTTAAAATCCTGCGGCTATTCCGTTGCAAATAATGCAAAAGGCTCAAACCTTACGGGCGGAGTCGCAACCACACTAATCACAAGCAGTAATCTTTCGGGATATATCGACTCTGATTTTGTTGTTTTAGAGGTTGACGAACGGTTTTCACGTCTGATATTCCGTAATTTTGCTCCTGATATGATGCTCGTAACAAATCTTTTCCGTGACCAGCTGACACGAAACGGAAACGTCGACGTTATTATCTCTAAGCTGACTGAAGCCATAAAACCCGAAACCAAACTGATTCTCAATGCAAACGACCCTATCAGCTCATTGCTTGCTCCGGATAACGAAAGAGTATACTATGCGATGAGCCGTACATCGCAATCTACCGAAAAATCAATTAATATTACCCACGACAGCAAGGTTTGCCCCATCTGCTTTGCTCCTATGAACTATGAGTTTTTCCACTACAACCATATAGGAAGCTTCTCGTGTTCAAAGTGCGACCACAAAACCCGTGAGGCAAAATATCTTGCCGAAGCCGTCGATTTCAAAACAGGTTCGTTCCTTATAAACGGATTTCCTGCAACAACAACATATAAAAGCGCTTTCAACTTCCTGAACGTGACCGCTGCCGTTTCTCTCTGCTGTGAGGCAGGTGTCAGTCTTGAAAAAGCTATAAAAGCTGTAAACACCTTCACAGTCAGTAAACAACGATTCGACGAATTTGACATTGGCGGCAGAAAAGCTGTAATGATACTTTCAAAGAATCAAAATCCCGTTTCATTTGACCAATCTATTTCTTACGTTGTAGATGCTGAGGACGATGAAAAAACCGTAATCGTATATGTAAATAACATAAACCACACTCATAACAAGGATACCACCTGGTTGTATGATATTTCATTCGGAAGACTCGACGGCAGGATAGATTCTTTGGTTTGTACAGGTCCAAGGGCATACGATTTGGCGGTCAGACTT
Organism: Oscillospiraceae bacterium; assembly: GCA_045531755.1. GTDB lineage: Bacteria > Bacillota > Clostridia > Oscillospirales > Ruminococcaceae > UBA11540. The sequence continues at coordinate 4,273 of JAZSEP010000007.1, forward strand.
AAGGTCGACGGATTTAATATGAAAAAGGTTCTCACAGAACCAAACCTTGAAAATCTTAAAACCGTTGTAGCAGGCACAAAAGGCACCGTGTATGTTCTCACCGAGCTGTATGATGCCAAGGAAATTATTGAAGCAATAGGCTCTAAACAATGAGGTGAAGGCTATGAAAGATGTAAAAATTCTTTGGTTGTATCAAGACGTAATGGATTTATACGGTGACCGAGGCAACATCCTCGCACTGAAGTATCAGCTCGATACGTTAAAGGTAAACTACATTATAGAAAACAAAAGTCTTGAGGATTCACTTGATTTTGAGGGCTTCGACCTTGTATATATTGGTCCCGGAAAAGATAAAAATGCTGTAAAAGCCGCAGAGCATCTTGCAAAATACAAAGAGCAGCTTTCCTCAGCTATTGAAAACGGAACTACTTTTTTGGTTACAGGTAATGCTCAGATTCTTTTTGGAAAAGAAATAGAGGATGAAAAAGGAAACGTTTATCCTGCCGCTGATATTTTCGAATATCGCTCAAAGCTTACAGGAGAGGTTTTTTTGAATGATTATACCGCTCGTCCTTACTTCAATGAGCAGGCTCTTTCCTACGGACTTATAAATCGAACCTCATATCTTGAAAACGTCACGGAAGAGCCACTATTCAAAGTTGAATTTTCACAAAAAGATATTGGCGCAACAGAGGGTATTCTATACAAAAACTTCTTTGCAACATGGGCGCTTGGTCCGGTGCTTGCAAAAAACCCACACATTCTTTTGGAAATCCTAAACCGAATTCTTGACGTCAAGATTATCGGAATTGACGACGGACTTCAAAACATTGCATTGCAGCGCACCCTTGGAGAGTTAGAAAAATAATCAAGAACCACCGACGAAATGTCGGTGGTTCTATTTGTGATAAAAATTATATACAGCATCTGCGGTCTTTGCGGTCA
>JAZSEP010000009.1:0-8984 GCA_045531755.1 Oscillospiraceae bacterium
ACCACCCCGAGTATGCCGACGTCTTTGCAGTTGACGACTTTGCCGCAGCGTTCATAAGACTCGAGGGCGGAATCATCCTCGACTTCAGAATTTCCTGGGCAATGAATATGGATACCTGTGGCGACGCTCTTATCCTCGGTACAAAGGGCGGACTCAGAATTCCCTCCACAGAGTGCTGGAACGGAAGCTTCGACAAGCCCCTCAAAATCTATAAAAAGGTTGCAGGAAGCGAGGTCGAGATTGAGATTCCTCTCAAGGCCGACGAAGACCTGTTCTTCAAGAAATGCCGTTCCTTCATCGACGCTGTCCGCGAGGGTGGCGAGGCCACAGTTCCCTCCTCTCAGATTCTCTACAACCAGGCTATCATCGACGGTATAGTTAAATCCGCAAAGCTCGGCAAAGAGATTGATATTGAAATTCCCGAAATATAATCGAGGCGTATTATGAAAAATACAAAGGTAGCCGTTCTCGGATACGGCGGAATGGGCTCTGCACACACAAGAATGCTCAAGGAGTATGAAACAGTTGAGTGTGCAGGCGTCTATGATATAAACCCTGAAAAAAATGAATCGGCAAAAGCAAACGGCCTGAAGGTTTACGACAGCTTCGACGCTATGCTCGCCGACCCCGAGGTCGATGCGGTAACCGTAGCAGTGCCAAACGATGCTCACCTCGAGTGCTGTGTCAAGGCGATGAATGCAGGAAAGCACGTTGTCTGTGAAAAGCCCGTAGCCATAAGCCACGGGGACCTTGAACAGATGATTGACGCTTCAAAGCGAAACAACGTCATCTTCACGGTTCATCAGAACAGACGGTGGGACAAGGACTATAGAATAGTTCAAAAGCTCGTCGACGAGAATACCTTGGGCAAGGTTTTCTGCATCGAATCGAGAGTCCACGGCTCAAGAGGAATACCGGGCGACTGGCGAAATAAAAAGGAATGCGGAGGCGGAATGATACTCGACTGGGGTATCCACCTCTTTGACCAGATGTTCCTGATTGCAGGGGACAGAAAGCTCAAATCCGTCTATGCAACTCTTTCCTACGTCACAAACGAGGAATGCGACGACGGCTTCAAGGTAATTGCGCAGTTTGAGGACGACCTGCAGTTTCACGTCGAGGTCGGAACAAGCAACTTCATCAATATGCCCCGTTGGTACGTGCTCGGCGAAAACGGCTCGGCACTCGTTGAGAACTGGAAGCTCGACGGAAGGATAGTTATGGTTTCCGACTGGGAAAACCGCGACGCCGTTCCCGTAGAAACCGCGGCAGGCTGGACGAAGACGATGGCTCCCCGAACAAAGGACACCATCACCGAATACCCACTGCCCGAGGTGGAGTCAAACCTCTCCGACTTCTATAAAAACTTAGGCCGCGCAATCAAAGGCGAGGAACAACAGCTCGTCAAGCATTTTGAGGTAATGCGCACAATGAAGTTTATGGAAGCGGTGTTTGAATCCGCAGAGAAAAACAAAGTTATAACAGAGTTTGATTTCTGATTGCACCCTGCCGCACCGAGCATAATCAGCCCGGTGCGGCATAGTTTTGTAATAAATATACATAAAAGCGTCTGAAATGTGTATATTTGCAGATAAATATACAAAAAGTGAATAAAATTGCAAAAAGACTTGACAAATACGGCACATAGTAGTATATTTATACACATAGTAAACAACCGATACGGAGGCATATAAAATGAACAAGAAGGACATCAAAAAGGTAGTACTTGCATACTCGGGAGGACTTGATACTTCGATTATCATCCCGTGGCTCAAGGAAAATTATAATAACTGCGAGGTCATCGCAGTAAGCGGAAACGTCGGACAGGCATCTGAGCTTGAGGGTCTTGAGGAAAAGGCGATAAAAACAGGCGCTTCCAAGTGCTATATCGAGGATTTGACAGACGAATTCGTGGACGAATACGTAATTCCCACAGTAAAAGCAGGCGCGCTCTATGAGGAGTATATGCTCGGCACCTCCTTTGCCCGTCCCGTAATAGCAAAGAGAATCGTCGAGATTGCAAAGGCAGAGGGAGCAGACGCTATCTGCCACGGCTGTACCGGAAAGGGAAACGATCAGGTTCGTTTCGAGCTTGCAATAAAGGCTTTCGCACCCGATATGCCCATCATCGCTCCTTGGCGTGAATGGACAATCAAATCCCGTGAGGAAGAGATTGAATACGCCGAGGCGCATAACGTACCCTTGAAGATTAACCGCGAAACCAACTACTCCAAGGACAAAAACCTCTGGCACCTTAGCCATGAGGGACTCGACCTCGAGGATCCCGGAAACGAGCCCTTGTACGAGAAGGAAGGCTTCTTGGAGATGGGAGTATCTCCTCTTCAGGCTCCCGATAAGCCCACCTATATCACCCTCGACTTCGAGAAGGGCGTTCCTGTTGCTCTCGACGGCGAGAAGATGAGTGCAAAGGAGATTATCCTCAAGCTAAACGAAATCGGCGGCGCAAACGGAATTGGACTTCTCGACATCGTCGAAAACCGCCTTGTCGGTATGAAGTGCCGCGGTGTGTATGAAACCCCCGGCGGAGCGATTTTGTATAAAGCACTCAAGGTGCTCGAATCCATCTGCCTTGATAAATATGCCGCACATAAAAAGGCAGAGCTTGCAATCACCTTCGCAGACCTCGTATATAACGGACAGTGGTACACACCCCTGCGCCGTGCGCTCTCCGCTTTCGTGGACGTAATCGAGGAAAACTGCACAGGTACGGTAAAACTCAAGCTCTATAAGGGCAATATGATAAACGCAGGCGTCTGGAGCAAATACTCCCTCTACGACCCCGAAATTGCAACCTTTGACGAGGACGAGGTGTATGACCAGAAGGATTCCGCAGGATTTATCAACCTCTTCGGTCTGCCGATAAAGGTACAGGCAAAGGTCAACGAGAAGAACGGCGAGAAATTAAAGTACTAATAATGGATAGGGCTGACGAGCAAAAAAACTTGTCAGCCTGTCCGTTTACCTAACGGATGGAGATTTTATATGGATAAGATGTGGGCGGGACGCTTTTCAAAGTCCCTTGACAAAGAGGCGGATGACTTCAATTCGTCGATACATTTCGACTGCAAGATGTATAAGCAGGACATAAAAGGCTCGATGGCGCACGCTGCAATGCTCGGCGCACAGGGTATAATCGGCAAGGACGACGCAGATGAGATAATCGCGGGACTCGAAGGCATTTTGAACGACCTCGAAAACGGCAGCCTGCAGTTTGATTTTGACTGTGAGGATATCCATATGTTCGTCGAGGCGGAGCTAACCAAGAGGATAGGGGACACGGGCAAAAAACTGCACACCGCAAGAAGCCGTAACGATCAGGTCGCCCTTGATATAAGGATGTACCTGCGCGACGAAACCGACGAAGTCATCGCGCTTCTGAAGAAAACCCTGAAGGCTGTCTATGCACAGGCAACCGAGCACAAAACTACGATTCTTCCGGGCTACACCCACCTGCAACGCGCACAGCCCATAACCTTCGGCCATCACCTTCTGGCATACGCGATGATGTTTGTCCGCGATATTTCGCGCCTCGAGGATGCGAAAAAGAGGATGAACGTTTCGCCGATCGGAAGCTGTGCTTTGGCAGGAACAACCTACGACACCGACAGATATTTCGAAGCAAACGCCCTCGGCTTTGACGGTATAACCCTCAATTCCATCGACGGAGTTTCCGACCGCGATTTCTGTCTGGAGCTTATGAACGCGTGCAGTACCGTGATGATGCACCTCTCTCGCTTCTGTGAGGAGATAATCCTCTGGTCAAGCTGGGAGTTCAAATTTATAGAGCTCGACGACAGCTTCACCACAGGCTCGAGTATAATGCCCCAAAAGAAAAATCCCGATATGGCAGAGCTCATCCGCGGAAAAACCGGCAGGGTATACGGCAACCTCTTTGCGCTCTATACCACACTCAAGGGACTTCCCCTTGCGTATAATAAGGATATGCAGGAGGATAAGGAGGCAATATTCGATAGCTTTGAAACGGTCAAAAAGTGCCTTTCAATCTTTGCTCCGATGCTCGAAACGATGAGCGTCAATAAGGAGAATATGTATAAGGCGGCACAGGGCGGATTTATAAACGCTACCGACCTTGCCGACTATCTGGTCAAGAAGGGACTCCCCTTCAGAAGCGCTTATAAGATAGTAGGCGAGATAGTTGCACTCTGTATAAAGGACGGCTTCGTGCTCGATAACCTTCCGCTTGACGAGTATAAAAAATACAGCGACCTCTTCGACAACGACCTGTATAACGAGATAAAGCTCGAAACCTGCGTGGAAAAACGCATCTCCGCAGGCGCCACAGGCAAAAAATCCGTCGAGGTACAGCTGAAATTCATAGAAAAATACCTGTAAAATAATGCCGAGTGAAAGCTCGGCATTTGCTTTTGGCAGGGCAATCTTAAAGAAACCTTAAAATTTTTAGGTCTTTGTTCTTAAACTTTTTTGTAGTAATATGTAGTTGGGGTGAAGAGATGTATAACATTTTGATTTGCGATGACGAAAAAGACATAGTTTCCGCGCTGAAGATTTACCTTTCTGCAGAGGGCTATAATACTATAGAAGCATACAACGGACTCGAGGCACTCGAAGCGGTAGAGCAAAATGACGTTCATCTTGTTCTGATGGATATAATGATGCCCGAAATGGACGGAATTTCCGCTATGGCAAAGCTTCGCGAAAAAAGTAACATCCCCGTTCTGCTTCTGACGGCAAAAAGCGAGGACACCGACAAAATCCTCGGACTCAACGTCGGTGCAGACGACTATATAACAAAGCCGTTTAACCCCGTCGAGCTTCTCGCACGCGTCCGCTCGCATCTTAGAAGGTATATGAATTTAGGCGGAAGGATAGAAGCCCCCAGCACCTACACCGTAGGCGCAATACAGTTAAACGACAAATCCAAGGAGGTCTTCGTTGACGGAGAAAAGGTCAGCCTGACCCCCACCGAATACGAAATCCTGAAGCTTCTTATGAGCAGAGTCGGCGAGGTTCTTTCCCCCAAGGAGATATACAGACTTGTTTGGAACGACACACCCTACGGAGTGGAAAGCACCGTTGCCGTTCATATAAGACATATCCGCGAAAAGATAGAGATAAACCCCGCCGAGCCAAGATATTTAAAGGTGGTCTGGGCGCAAGGCTATAAGATTGAAGGGGAGGAAAAATAATGCGAAAGCTCACCCATAGCCTGATGGCAAAGATTATTGCAACCTTCCTCATTACCATAACCTTCTTCGGCACGATATTTATGGCGGGCAGCGTGGTGGTGGTCTACGCCACAGGCGGCTACGAGGGTACTGCAGAATATGCAAAAGCAGAGGTTGCAGAAAGCCTTCTCTATAACTACGCAGGAGATATAGGCAACGTCTACCGCGCAGGTCTGGACCCTTTTGAAAGATACGAAAACGCGAACTTCTGGTTCGAGGTTTACGATAAAGACGGCAAGCTCATGGGCTCCAACTACGACGGCGGAGAATATATCACGGTGGTAAAAACCCCCGTGCTCTATTCCTTCGATGAGATTTGGGATAATGACGGTGCGGTTCACCTTGAAGAAGAATACGTTACGGTGACACTCTACGCCAAAGAAACCCCGACACGCACCGACCACCTTTCCAACGCCTATTGGCTCATCAACACCGCCTTTAAGCTCCAGTGGCTGTTCGTTCTGCTCACGGTAGTAGGCGTGATTTTGTTCTTTGCGCTTGCCACCTTCCTGATGTGCAGTGCCGGCCGCTACGCAGGAGAGGAAAAACCCCGCCCGAACAACTTCGACAAATTCCCCTTTGACATACTCACCGTGGGATACCTCCTTGTGTTTGTGGCAGAGTACGTGGTTTTAGGCGCGCTGTACCGCAGAAGCATAATCTTCCTCGTCGCCTTTGGAGTTTTCTTCTTTGTGGATTTTTTGCTTTTGCTTTTGTACGCCTACACCTTCGCCACAAGGGTGAAAACCGCAACCCTCTTTACAGGCACGGTTATATATAAAATCATCACAGGACTTTTCAGAATATCAAAGCGCCTTTTCCAGAGGTGTATCTATATCCTTCGCCGTATTCCGCTTGTATGGAAAACGACGATTGCAGTGTCGGTGATATTTATACTGGAATATATCTGTATAATACTCTTTCAGTTTGATACCTATATGACGATTCTCGCGTGGTTTATGAGTCGATGCTTTATAATCCCTGCCGTGCTTCTGATAGCCATCACCTTCAAAAGAATCCAGAAAGGCTCGCAGAAGATAGCAAACGGCAATATCGACTATAAAATCAACACCGACAATATGCTCTTTGACTTCAGGCAGGTGGGTGAAAACCTCAACAATATAAACAGCGGAATGAAAAAAGCGGTAGACGAACAGATGAAGAGCGAGCGCTTCAAAACCGAGCTGATAACAAACGTTTCCCACGACATAAAAACTCCGCTCACGTCGATAATAAACTACGTAGACCTCATCAAGAAAGAGGACTGCGACAACGAAAAGATAAAGCAATACACCGAGGTGCTTGACAGACAATCCTCAAGGCTCAAAAAGCTTGTCGACGACCTTGTCGAAGCGTCCAAAGCATCAAGCGGAGTTCTCGCTGTGGATATGAAGCCCTGCGAAATCGGGGTACTGCTGTCACAGACGGCAGGAGAGTACGGGGAGAAGCTTGAGAGAGCAGAGCTTGAGCTCGTGCTGACACAGCCCGAATCCCCCGTCACCATTATGGCAGACGGCAGACACCTGTGGCGAATCTTCGACAATCTTATGAACAATATCTGCAAATATTCCCTGCCGTCTTCAAGGGTCTACCTCACACTTGAGGAACAGGACGGCAACGCCGTTGTGACCTTCAAAAACATCTCCAAAACATCGCTGAATATCACAAGCGACGAGCTTATGGAGAGGTTTGTCCGCGGCGACAGCTCGCGAAACACCGAGGGAAGCGGTCTGGGACTTTCGATAGCCAAAAGCCTCACGGAACTGCAAAAAGGCAGGTTTGACCTGACGGTAGACGGCGACCTCTTCAAAGCTACCCTCACCTTCAAAATTTAAGGAGAAAAGATGGAAACTATAAAGACGATAAACTCTGTAATAAGCGTTTTGTTTATGCTCTGCTATGCCTATCAGTTTTTCTATATCGCGGTCTCGCTTCTGAAAAAAGCAAAAGCGCACAAAACCGATAAGCTTCATAATTTTGCGGTGCTGATTGCCGCAAGAAATGAACAGTCGGTCATAGAAAACCTAATTCAAAGCATAAAATCGCAGGACTATCCCGAAAAGCTTGTCACCGTCTTTGTGGTTGCCGATAACTGCACCGACTCTACCGCCGAAATCGCGCGAAGAGCGGGCGCCGTCGTATACGAAAGATTTAATAATAACGAGGTGGGGAAGGGCTATGCGCTCGATTTTCTGACCTCAAAGATAAAAGAAGACTACGGCGATAGCTTCGATGCGTTCTTTGTCTTCGATGCCGATAACGTGCTCGACAAAAACTATATCACCGAGATGAACAAAACCTTCTCAAACGGATATAAAATCGTCACAAGCTACCGCAATTCCAAAAACTACGGAGCAAACTGGATATCCGCAGGATACGCCCTTTGGTTTTTGCGCGAATCAAAATATCTAAACAATGCCCGTATGCTTTTGGGCACAAGCTGTGCCGTGTCGGGAACGGGATTTATGTTTAGTCGGGAAATACTGCAAAAGTCGGGCGGTTGGAAGTTTTTTCTGCTCACAGAGGATATCGAGTTCACCATAGCAAACGTCACAGACGGGGAAAAGATTGGCTACTGTGCTTCTGCCCACCTCTATGACGAACAGCCCGAACGCTTTTCACAATCCTGGAACCAGCGTATGCGATGGGCAAAGGGATATCTTCAGGTTTTTTCAAAATACGGTACAAGGCTTCTCAAAGGAATCTTCTCGCAGAAAGCCTTTTCCTGCTTTGATATGACGATGTGTATAATGCCTGCGGTGGTGCTGACTATAGCGGCAGGGGTAATAAATATCACGGCGGCGGTCTTGGGTATAGTCACGCAGAACACTGCTGTGCTGATAGCGCTGCTCTCCCTTGCTCAAACAGCCCTCAACAGCTATCTGCTCCTTTGGATAGTCGGCGCAATAACCACCGCGACGGAATGGAAAAATATCCACACAAGCGCGTTTAAGAAGGTGCTTTACACCTTCACCTTTCCGCTTTTTATGTTTACCTATATCCCGATTTCCTTCGTTGCATTTTTTAAAAAGGTGCGTTGGACACATATCGAACACAAGCGCTCGATGAGCCTCGAACAGATAAAAGAAAACAGTTAAAGCGGTGCAATTTGCACCGCTTTTTTCTCACACTCCGCTGATACCGAGCTTTTTTGCTTTTTTTAAGTAATAGGTATATCGGCAGTTGAGGGATTTAATCTCATAGATGCCTGCGTCTATGAGGTCCTCGTCGGTTTCAAAGCTCAGCGCCGCCTCCACCGTTTCAAGACGATTTAGAATGGTTGATATCTCGCTCATGATGTCAACCCTTTCGGCTTGCGCGTCCTCCTGTTCCACCGCACCTGCTTGTCTGACAAGCTCCAACAGTTTTCCCAAAACAGATCCCTCCCTTACAACCGAAATTATTGGCTTGCTTTTCCATTCTATTCACGGGAGGGCAAAAAAATAACCGCGCTGTTTTCAGCGCGGTCAGCTTTTATCTTATCTGTCCGTTTCCGAGGACAACGTATTTCACAGTCGTCAGGTCGTTAAGTCCCATCGGGCCTCTTGTGTGAAGCTTCTGCGTGGAGATTCCAATCTCCGCACCCAGACCAAACTCGCCGCCGTCGGTAAATCTCGTTGAAGCGTTGACGTAGACCGCCGCCGCATCGATCTCCTCGACGAATTTTTTCTGGTTTTCATAGCTGTTGGTCACGATAGCCTCGCTGTGACCCGTGGTGTATCTTCTGATGTGTGAGATTGCCTCGTCAAGTGAATC
>JAZSEP010000107.1:0-15620 GCA_045531755.1 Oscillospiraceae bacterium
AAAGACGTCGGCATACTCGGGGTGGTCAGGATAGGTTTCGGGGTTCTTTCCAAAGAAATCGGAGGTATAGCCCGAAACGGTGAGGGGCTTGGGGTCGCCGACAGCGTGAAGAAGCATATCAAGAGAGTAGGAACCGATATCGCCTACTGCACCGATACAGCCTGTTTCCTTTGCGATGAAGGAGGTGCCGTAGGGTGTGGGTATGCCGTCACGGCGTCCGCCGCCTGCCTGCATATAGTAGACCTGTCCAAGCTCGCCGGATTCCACGATTTTCTTTATCATCTGCATATTTGCGCTCATTCTGGGTTGGAAGCCGATGGAAAGAATCTTTCCGCTCTTCTTCTCTGCGCGCATAACCTCTACAGCCTCGTCAAGAGTTACTGTGAAGGGCTTTTCGAGAAGTACGTTTACGCCTGCGTTGAGCGCGTTGATTGCGCAGGAGGCGTGTGTTGCGTTATAGGTGGAAATGCTTACTGCATCAAGGTCTTTGACCTTTTCGAGCATCTCAACGTCGCTTGAATAGGGCTTTGCATCGGTGAGTCCGTACTGTTCAATGAACTTCTGTGCCTTGCCGTCTATGAGGTCGGCAACGGCTACAATCTCCACGTCGTCCATCTTCTTATAGCTGTTTACGTGCGCCTCAGCAATCCAGCCTGCGCCGATGATACCAACCTTGAGCTTTCTGCCTGTTCTTATCTTTTCTTCTGCGATATTTTCCTTGAATCTGTCGAGAATGTTATCTGACATTACCTGCACGCTCCTTTTTATTAAAATAGTGATTTGATGTATTTTACACTCATCTCTGCACATTCGAGAGAGGTTTTATCCATACTCGGTCTGTCCTGCTCGACGATTACCGCCTCGGCGCCTGCCTTTTCTGCAGAATCCAGAAGCGCTCTTACGTCCTGAACACCGTATCCGACGGGTCTGAACTCGAAGGGTGTGCCGGATTTGTCGTCGTTTTTATCAACCCTTCCGCCACCGATGAGCTCGTACATTTCGGAGGAGTACTCGCCTACGTAGTCCTTGAGGTGTACGAGGGGTACTCTGCCGGAATACTTCAAAACGTATTCGGCAGAGTCTACTCCGCCGACTCTTGCCCAGCAGGTATCTATCTCGGTCTGAAGGACGTCTGCAGGCATATCGCCGTAGAGGATGTCGAGCTTATATCTGCCGTCTATCTTTACAAACTCAAAATCGTGGTTGTGATACAAAAGGGTGACGCCGTATTTTCTACAGGTTGCTGCAATCTTTATGATATCCTGCTTGTAGGCTTCGTATCCCTCTGCTCCCGGAAGGTCGACCCTCCAATCCGCCCCAGGAAGTGCTATGTACCTGCAACCTATCTCTGCATAGCAGCCGATGACTCCGTCAGGGTCTGCAAGCATATCTTCTCTCGTAACGTGTGCGGAAAGCGGAATAAGTCCGAGCTCGTCACATTTTGCCTTTACCTCTTTTGCTGTATGACCGTATAGCTCACAAAGCTCTACCGCATCATAGCCCATTGCCTTGACCTTCTCAAGTGTATCAAAAAAATCAGCTTCCATAAAATCTCTTACTGAATAAAGCTGAAGACCTACTTTAAGCTCCGCCATCTTTTTACCTCCATAAAGTTGCATTCAGGTTTCCTTGAAAATTCTCGGTTTTTTCACCTTTTTAATCTTTATACTTGTATTTTAATGCTGAGTACTGTATAATTCAAGATAAATCAGCACGAAAAGTAGACAAATGTTGCTCTATTGGAGGATTTGTATGAATTTCTATTTTGAAAAGCGAGCTTTGGCAGTTTCCGTTACTGACGAACACGGTCTTCTTCCTCATCCACACCTTCACAACGAAATAGAAATGGTCGTCATGCTCAGCGGAGAATCCTTGGCTACCGCCGATTCGAAGTCTGCAATTTTGAAGAAAAACGACATATATATTGCGTTCCCGAATCAAATTCACTTCTATCACGACCGCATCAAATCAAAGCATATTCTCATAATCTTTTCTCCGGAGATGGTGGGCGAATACAAGTCGCTTTTTGACAACAACATCCCTGCTTCCCCCGTTGTCCAAAACGCTGCAAAAAATCCGCATCTGATGTGGGCTGTTGAGGCTCTTAAACGTGTTGAAAACGAGCGTCCTCCCTATGCAGACGAGCATATACGCGGTCTTTTGCTGGTCATATTGTCGGAGCTTTTCAATAATATGCCCTTTGAAGCTGCCCCGAAGTATGATTCCAATATTCTCAAGCAGGTTATCGAGTATTGCTCCAAAAACTATGCACAGGACATCACTCTTTCAACCGTTGCCGAGGACCTGCACGTGAGCAAATACTACGTTTCACACCTTTTCGGGAAGAAGCTGAGGATAAGCTTCAGCGACTACATTAACACCATGCGCATCAAGCATGCGTGCGAGCTTCTTAACAGAAAGGATATGTCGGTTATTGATATCGGCTTTGCCGTGGGTTATAATTCAACCCGCTCTTTCAACCGTTGCTTTAAGAACATCTGCGGTGTTTCGCCAAAAGAATACAGAATGGGACAGAGAAACACACAATAAATTGTCTGTTTTTGGTTGACAAATACCTTTTAAAATGGTACTATAATCTATGGAAACTTCAAGCTCAGTCTTCGAAATATACGGCTGAGCTTTTTACTTGCACTTACGTGCGCTTCGGGGGTATACGTGTATGAAAAAGCACTTGCGAAAGCTTTTCTTCCTTCTGCTTGATATTTTCACTGCGGCCATAGCGGTTTTTGCCGCGATTACCATCGTACATGAATTTGACCTTTCAATAGTTTTAAATCTGCATTTCAAAGAATACGTCGCTTCCTTCCCCGTGCTTGCGCTTTGCTCGGCAGCTGCGGTATTCCTTGTCGAAAGTCACAAAATTATGTGGCAGTTTGCTTCGGCAAAGGATATGCTGAGACTGGCTGTTTCATCGGTTCTGACTGCTATCTTCTATGCAGTTGCAGGGCATTTTTTAAAATTCTCCTTCTCGCCGAGCACCTACGTCATAAGCGCGATTTTGATGTTCACTCTCATGATGGGTTTCCGCTCAATAATCAAGGTTGCACTTAACAAGCGCACCATCAAAAAGAAGCTTGCCGAAGGCAAGATGGAAAGCAAGATTTCGGGAAACCTTATGATAATAGGCGCCGGAAATGCCGCAGGAACTCTTATCTATGATATACAGCACAACTATGCTACACACAGATGCAAGGTTTCCTGTGTTATCGACGACGACCCCCACAAGCTTGGACAAACCATCTGCGGTGTCAAGATTGTCGGCGGAAGAGATACTATCGTCGAGAATGCCAAAAAATATGACATCAAAACCATAATTTTCGCTATCCCTTCTATGAAGAGAAGCGACCGTTCCGTGATTCTTGACATCTGTGCAAAAACAGGTGCCTCCATCAAGGTCCTTCCGAGCTTCACCTCGTATATAGACGGCGCGGTCAGTGTTTCTTCGGTTCGTGACATCAGCATTGAAGACCTTTTGGGCAGAAACCCCGTTAATATTGACCTCGAGAAGATTATGGGCTACGTCGAAAACAAGACTATTCTTGTTACGGGAGGCGGCGGTTCTATCGGCAGCGAGCTATGCAGACAGCTTGCGGCACACAACCCCAAAAAGCTGATTATCCTTGACATCTATGAAAACAACGCATACGATATTCTCAATGAGCTCAACCGCAAATATCCCGAGCTTGACGTACTCGCTCTCATCGGCTCTGTACGCGACACCGAGAGATTAGAGTCGGTCTTCTCTACCTACAAGCCCGACATCGTTTATCATGCGGCGGCTCACAAGCACGTTCCTTTGATGGAAGACAGCCCCAACGAAGCTATAAAAAACAACGTTTTCGGTACTCTCAAAACCGTTCGCGCGGCGGACAAGCACGGTGTCAAGCGCTTTGTGCTTATCTCCACCGACAAGGCGGTTAATCCCACAAACGTTATGGGTGCTACAAAGCGCATCTGCGAGATGATTGTTCAGACCTTTAACAAGCGCTCTGAAACAGAGTTTGTTGCCGTTCGCTTCGGCAACGTTTTAGGCTCTAACGGAAGCGTTATTCCTCTTTTCAAAAAACAGATTGCGGAAGGCGGTCCCGTCACCGTTACACACCCCGAAATCACGCGTTTCTTTATGACCATACCCGAGGCGGTTTCCTTGGTGCTTCAGGCAGGAAGTCTTGCAAAGGGCGGTGAAATCTTCGTTCTTGATATGGGACAGCCCGTGAAGATTGTAAACCTTGCGGAAAACCTGATCCGTCTTTCCGGCTTCAAGCCCTATGAAGACATTAAGATTGAATTTACCGGTCTTCGCCCCGGTGAAAAGTTGTATGAGGAAATCCTTATGGACGAGGAAGGTCTCAGCCAGACAGAAAACAAGCTCATCCATATTGGAAAGCCCATTGAAATGGATGAGAACGATTTCTTTGAAAAGCTGCAAAAGCTCTATGACAATATGTATGACGACACCGTTGCGATGCGAAAGCTTATTCACGACGTCGTTCCTACATACAAGATGCCCGAAGACAAGAAATGATAAAAGGTGTACGGCAACTGCCGTACACCTTTTTTGTTTTTAGTCGAGCTTGAGGACAGCCATAAACGCTTCCTGCGGTACCTCAACCGTGCCGAGCTGGCGCATACGCTTTTTGCCTTCCTTCTGTTTTTCAAGAAGCTTTTTCTTTCGGGTGATGTCGCCGCCGTAGCACTTTGCAAGGACGTCCTTGCGCATTGCCTTTACAGTTTCGCGCGCGATAATCTTTCCGCCGATAGCCGCCTGAATCGGCACCTCAAAGAGCTGTCTTGGAATATGCTCCTTTAGCTTCTCCGCCATTTTTCTTGCTCTCGCATAGGATTTGTCGGCGTGCACGATGAAGGACAGCGCATCCACCATATCGCCGTTTAAGAGAATATCAAGCTTGACGAGTTTTGAGGGCTCGTAGCCCTTGAGTTCATAGTCAAAGGACGCATAGCCCTTCGTTCTTGATTTGAGCGCATCGAAGAAGTCATAGACTATCTCGTTAAGCGGCAGGTCATAGTGAAGCTCCACGCGGTCGGTATCGATGTATTTCGTATCCTTATACACTCCGCGTCTTTCCTGACACAGTTCCATAATATTGCCGATATACTCGGTGGGGGTGAAGATGCTTGCTCGCACCATCGGCTCCTCGGCTGACATTATGAGCGCAGGGTCGGGGTAGTTTGTGGGGTTGTCAATCTCCACAACCTCGCCGTTTGTGAGGGTTATTTTATAGACAACGCTCGGTGCAGTCGTAATAAGGTCGAGGTTATATTCTCTCTCGAGTCTTTCCTGTATTACCTCCATGTGCAGTAGTCCCAAAAATCCGCATCGGAAGCCAAAGCCAAGTGCAACCGAGGTTTCGGGCTCGAAGGAGAGGGACGCGTCGTTTAGCTGAAGCTTTTCGAGCGCATCACGAAGGTCGGGGTATTTTGCGCCGTCGGCAGGATAGATACCGCAGAACACCATCGGGTTTACCTTACGGTATCCGGGGAGCGCTTCCATAGCAGGAGCCTCGGCGTTTGTGACGGTGTCACCGACGCGGGTATCGGACACGTTCTTTATCGAAGCTGTGATATAGCCAACCTCACCTGCGCAGAGGCAATCGGACGGAAGAAGTCTTTTTGCTCCCATATAGCCTGTTTCAACAACGGTGAACTCCGCTCCCGTCGCCATCATTCTTATGGTCATACCGGGCTTTACGGTGCCTGCAACAAGTCTGACGTAGACGATAACTCCCTTATAGCTATCGTAGAACGAGTCGAAGATAAGTGCCTGAAGGGGTGCGGTTTCGTCGCCCTTCGGGGCAGGAATATCGGTTACTACCCTTTCGAGAACGTCCTCTACGTTGAGTCCCGTCTTCGCGGAGATACAGGGCGCGTCCATGGCAGGTATACCGATTATATCCTCCACCTCGTGCTTTACCCTGTCGGGCTGGGCTGAGGGAAGGTCGATTTTATTGATTACAGGAAGTATCTCGAGGTCGTGGTCGATGGCAAGGTAGGTGTTTGCCAGAGTTTGCGCCTCGATGCCCTGTGACGCATCGACGACGAGCACAGCGCCCTCGCAGGCAGCGAGAGAGCGTGAAACCTCATAGTTAAAGTCCACGTGGCCGGGAGTGTCGATGAGATTGAAGACGTAGTCCTTGCCGTCCTTTGCCTTATAGTCAAGGCGGACAGCCCTTGCCTTGATGGTTATTCCTCTTTCTCTCTCGAGGTCCATGTTATCAAGCAATTGGTCTTCCATCTCGCGCGACGTTACCGCACTTGTGAGCTCAAGCATACGGTCGGCAAGGGTGGATTTTCCGTGGTCAATATGGGCAATTATCGAAAAATTTCGTATATTGTCGCGTTCGTGTGACAAGCATTATCACCTCAAAAATAGTTTACGTTTTATTCTACCATATTCTGTGGTAGCTTTTCAACATCAATCTGTATATTTTGTGAGTTTTCCTTTGGTCAAAAGCTCGGGATAGCCCCATTGACGAAGCACCTCGTAGGTGCCGATGGCCACCGTATTGGAGAGGTTGAGGCTTCGCGCTTCTTCTATCATCGGCAGACGGACACACCTTTCGGGGTTGTCGTGAAGCAGTCCCTCATCGAGCCCTGCGTCCTCTCTGCCGAAGACGATATAGGCATTGTCGGGATATTTTACGTCAGAGTGGATATTCTTACCCTTTGTGGTGAAGTAGAAAAACTCTCCGTCGGAATTTTTCGCAAAAAAGTCTGACAGGTTTTCATAGTAGGTTATATCCAGAAGATACCAATAGTCAAGCCCCGCTCTTTTGAGCTTTTTGTCGTCTATCTCAAAGCCCATCGGCTTTACTATATGAAGCCGCGCTCCCGTTGCCGCACAGGTTCGGGCGATATTTCCCGTATTCTGCGGTATCTGCGGTTCTACCAAAACTATATTGAGTGTCATAGAGTCATCTCCTTTAAAAATATGTTAAGTCAAACGGCAATTAAAGTCAAGTTTATATTGCACTCTGCGGTATTTTTTCGTATAATATTTGTGAAAGGCGGTAGATTTATGAGCAAGGCTTTTAACAGAGCGGATATCCTTTTGCCAAAGGATGTTGATATGCACAGGTGGAGTGTTGTCGCGTGTGACCAGTACACCTCCGAGCCTGAATACTGGAGCGAGGTTGAAAAGACGGTTGGAGAAGCTGTTTCCACCCTGAAAATCACTCTGCCCGAAATCTATCTTGAAGATGAAGGCGTTGCAGAGAAAATCGAAAAGATAAACTCCGCTATGCTCGACTATATCAATCGCAAAATATTTGCAGAACACAAGCAAAGCTACATATATCTTGAAAGGACGCTTGCCGACGGCACTGTCCGTCAGGGCATTGTGGGTATGGTTGACCTTGAGGAATATGATTTTTCAAAGGGTTCACAGTCGCTTGTCCGCGCGACAGAGGGCACCGTTCTTGAGAGAATTCCACCTCGTGTTCGCATAAGGGAAAACGCCGCTTTGGAGCTTCCGCACGTTATGCTCCTCATCGACGACGAGGAAAAGAAAATCATCGAACCGTTGGCTGATTCAGAGCTTGAAAAGGTTTATGATTTTGAGCTTATGCAGGGCGGCGGCCACGTCAGAGGATACCTTATAAAAGACGCGGATGCGCTCGACAAAAGGCTTGCCGAGCTTGCCGAGAGGTCGGTTTTCGAAGCAAAATACGGTGTCAGCGACAAAGGCGTTTTGCAGTATGCCGTCGGTGACGGAAACCACTCGCTCGCTACCGCAAAGACCTGTTGGGAAGCTTTGAAGGCACAGGGCGTGAAGGAGCATCCTGCGAGATTTGCTCTTGCGGAGATTGTCAACCTTCACAGCGACGCACTCAAATTTGAACCTATTCACAGAGTTCTCTTTGACGTTGACACAGAGAATTTTATAAAGGAATTTAAAAACTATCTTTGCGCTGACAGCACCCCCGACAAGCAGTGGGCAGAGGTTGTAGTCGGCGACAAAAAGGAAAAGCTTTATATACATTCTGCAAAGTCTAATCTTGCGGTGGGCTCGGTGCAGAATTTCATCGACCGTTATCTTGAAAAATTTGGCGGCAAGGTTGACTATATCCACGGTGACGAGGTTGTATATAATCTCGCGAAGGGTGATGGCTGTGTGGGAATACTGCTCGGTGCGATGCAGAAATCCGACCTCTTCCCCACCGTTATCCTTGACGGCGCTTTGCCGAGGAAGACCTTTTCGATGGGTCACGCCTGCGACAAGAGATTCTATCTTGAATGCAGAAAGATAAAGTGATGGGGGATTTTATGTTTTTTAAAAGGAAGAAAAAGCCCGACCAGAAAATCAAAGAAACGCTCGCGGTATGTGACCGCATAATTGAAAAACAGATAAGCTACATTACCGAGCGCGACAACTCCACCTACGTTGAAAACGTGCTTGGCAAGGAGGGCGGTTTTTGCATCGTCGACGACGAGCTGGTGCTCCACTGCAATGCGCACGAGGAGTTTCGCGCGCGTCTTGGCGAGGTTTCCGTCGGTGAACTTATGAGCGGTGACGGCGCGGTTATCCGCGGATTTGACACCATACAGCAAAAAGAGAGAAGCATCGTTATCTATTTCAAGTACTACCGAGGTGTATAGTATGACGAAATTTTTGGTGAAAAAATTCGTTCCCGATGCTGAGAACGTGCAGTCGTCGCAGGTGCGCGCCTCCTACGGTGTGCTCTCGAGCGTCGTGGGAATTATCTGCAACGTGATTTTGTTTGCGGTGAAGCTTGTTGTGGGAATTGTCCTTCACAGTATCTCGGTTATGGCGGACGCGTTCAACAACCTGTCCGATGCAGCTTCGTCGGTTATAAGCTTCGTGGGTGTGCGAATTGCCGCAAAGCCGAGCGACAAGGATCATCCCTTCGGTCACGGCAGAGCGGAATACATTGCGGCGATACTTGTCGCATTCGTCATCTTAGAGGTCGGTCTTTCCTGTATAAAAAGTGCTGCCGAAAAGATTTTCTCCCCCGAGGTCATCAACTTTTCCTATATATCCGTTGCAATTCTTCTGCTTTCGATGGCTGTAAAGCTGTGGCTGTCCTTCTTTAACCGCAAGCTTGCGAAGAAGACGAAATCCTCGGTTATCAAGGCTACTGCAACCGATTCCTTAAACGACGTTATGGTCACGGGCGCTACCGTGGTTTCAATAGTTGTTTTCGAGTTTTTCAACCTAAACATCGACGGATATATCGGCGCTATAGTCGCCATCCTTGTTCTTATATCGGGCATTAACATCATAAAAGACACCGTGAAGCCACTTTTGGGCGAGGCTCCCGACCCCGAAATCTGCGAGGCGCTCATTGAAAAGGTTCTTTCCTATGACGGCGTTGTGGGAACCCACGACCTTGTAATTCACAGCTACGGCCCCTCGAGGTCTATGGCGTCAATCCACGCGGAAGTGCCATCTGACATCGACATACTGTTTGCGCATGAAACCATCGACCGCATTGAGCGCGACGTCCAAAACGAGATGGGGATATTTCTGGTAATCCACATGGACCCGATAGAAGTTGACAACGCGGTTGTTGACAGCTCGAGGGGGATTGTAATCGACGCTATTGCCGAGCTCAACTGCGGGGTTACGATGCACGATTTCAGAATGGTGAGCGGTGAGGGGCAGACAAACCTCATCTTTGATATCGTTGTTCCGCACAGCTTTTCTGATCGCGAGGCAGAGGGGATTGCGCAGAAGATAAAAACTGCCGTGAGTGAAAAAAACAGCTCCTATCAATGTGTAATCACGGTTGACAGAAGCTATATTTAACAGATTGAAAGCGTTGCCGATTGGCAACGCTTTTCTTATATCCTATACTTTTCCACCTTGTACAGAATCCTATTGTCTACAGAGGCGGTGAGCTTATAGCCTTCGGGAGCGTATTCCTCATAAATCAGCTTTCCGCTATCGCGGATTTCGCCTACGAGCGCGCCCTCGCTGTAGGGAATGAGCAGGTCGCATTTCGTGTGGGTTTGGCGGAGCTTTTTGGAAACGGCATCCAAAAGCGTATCAAGTCCGAGCCCGCTTTTTGCGGAGATTGCCACGGTATTTATATTATCTATCAAAAACTCATGTTCTGTCGCGACATCGATTTTGTTGAGCACCGTTATCATCGGTATCTCGTTTGCGCCAAGCTCGTCAAGCAGGCTTTGAGTGACCTCGCACTGCACCTTGGCTTCAGGGTCGGACACGTCGCAGACGTTGAGAATCAAATCTGCATTAGCCGCCTCCTCCAAGGTGGATTTGAAGGCTTCGACAAGGTGGTGCGGAAGCCGGCGGATTAGTCCTACCGTATCGATGAACACCGCGGTTCTGCCATCGGGAAGCTCGAGTCCTCTCGACGTGAGGTCAAGGGTCGCAAACAGCTTATTCTCCGCGAGCACTCCTGCACCCGTTAGGGTATTTAGGAGGGTGGATTTGCCGACGTTGGTATAGCCGACGATGGCAACCGTCAGCACCTCGTCCTTTTTACGTCTTGAACGCAGGAAATCTCTGCGCTTTTCAAGCTCCGAAAGCTCGTCCTTGAGCTTTTCTATTCGCTGTCTGATATGTCTTCTGTCAGTTTCAAGCTTGCTCTCACCGGGGCCTCTCGTGCCGATTCCGCCGCCGAGGCGCGAAAGCTTTTTGCCAAGTCCCATTAGTCTTGGGAGCATATATTTCTGCTGTGCGAGCTCAACCTGAAGCTTGCCCTCCGCGGTCAGCGCCCTTTGTGCAAAGATGTCGAGAATCAGCATCGTGCGGTCAACGGTATCAATATCGGTGAAGTCCTCGATATTTTTGAGCTGTGAGGGAGAAAGCTCGCAATCGAAGATTATCAAATCAATTTCATTATTCTCACAGATTTCCCTCAGCTCTTCTATCTTTCCCTCGCCTATACCCGTTGCCTTATCGGGCTCGGGGCGTTTTTGAACGAGTCGAGCCACAACCTCTGCTCCTGCGGTTCGCGCAAGCTCTTCGAGCTCGTCGAGCGACACTTCCATATCGTATTCACCAAGGTCGATGCCTACGAGGACCGCCCTTTGTATTTTTTTATCGTTTATCTCAGGCATATTTTCTCCTATTTTTTATCATTTATATCACGGGCTGCAAACTGTACGCCAAGCCTTATGGCATTTGCAACGCTCTGCACGTCGTCCTCACCAAGCACCTTGCCGTTGTGTGTGAGGGTGTATTCCACCATCATTCTGTCGATGACGCTCTCTATCATCTCATCGAGCTCCATCTCCCCTGCCTCGTCGCCCAAAAGTCTATCCACCGACACACCGAGGGTCTGCGCCATCTTTACAAGCAGTTTTTGGTCAGGCTCACGTCTTCCCTGCTCATACATTCCAACCGCCGAAGCACTTATCCCAAGCTTCTTCGCATATTCCTGCTGTGTGTAGCCTGCTTTCCTTCTGAGGCTTTTGAGATTTTCACCGAACATATTGCTCTCCCCTTTTAAATTTCACATTTCGTGTAGAAACATTGTACCACGATTTGTGTAAAAAATCAATTATTTTTTCTAAAATACTATTGACACTACACGTATCGTGTGATATATTATATTTGTAGACGGATATTAAAATCCGCTAACACAAATATAACACAAAATGTGTAGAAAAGGAGATACACTTGGCAACTCAAAACTATCTTGAGGTTATGGAAAACCTCTATATTCAGTATGAAGAAAGCTGTGTGAGGCTTGAAAAAAGAATTTCGGAGCTTTTGAAAAAGCGGCAGCGGTTTAGTGCAAAAAGCGAGGGCTATATCGAGCTATACAACCGTATCCGCCGTCTGAAACGCTGTCTTGAAGACACAAGGGCTTGGCAGGAAATGGTTGGAAAATATCTTGTGGCAGGAGGCATGAGTGATGAGAAAATCAGAATGCTCATTGACCGAAAGAGGTGAACATTTTTACAGCTTTTGCATGTCCAAAAAGCACTCTCAACAGAACGTTGGAAGTGTTGAAGCGCTGCGCCAAATGCTGTTGATGCTTACAAGCGCTCAGCGTGAAACGGTTCTGCTCTACCTTTTGGACGGGCTCAGCGTCGAAGAAATCGCCGCTGAGCTTTCTGTATCAAAGCAGGCTGTCTATTCGAGAATCCACTCGGCAAGAAAAAGGCTGAAGAAAAACGCCGTATACTTTTACCGATGAACGCCTTATGTTCTGCAAGGCGTTTTACTTTTTACCATAAATTACCAAAAACACGCAATAAAAAGCTCGTTTGCCGCGCTATATATGACGGACATTTTTATTATTTAACCTTTGGAGGTAAAAATGAATTTACTAACTATTACTATGGACAAAGACAGGTCGCTGACACCGAGCGTATACAGCCTGGGCGTTGAAGGGGACCACAAAATTGACAAAATCGTGCTTGCCACTCCTAAAAAGTGGGAAGAAACAGACGTTTCCAATGCTGACGTTGCTCTTCACATGATGACAGAGAACGGATATTTTCACAATGCCGTTTGTGAGGAAAGGCTCGTCGATGAAGAGTGCGTGAGGTTTTTGTTTCCTGTTACAAGGGAGATGACCTGCAAAAGCGGAAAGCTGAAGGTCGAATTTTCCTTTTCGGACACCGCTCTTCCTTTTTCCTTCACAAGCCGAACAGCAGAGCTTTTAGTTGCCGATTCCTTGACCGACAGCGAAGAAATCGAGTCGGATTATTCCGGACTTCTTTGGGACGTGACGGGCAAGGTTGAAGGCTTTTCTTCAAGGCTTGAAGTCACGGAGAAAAGTGTTGCAGAGCTTGAAAAATCAGTTGAGGAAATCGATATAATCAAGGGCTTTTTTGGCTACAACGACGAGGAAATTCTCGGTCTTGAGGCTGACTTTGAGAACAACGACTTCACCCGTCTTGCAGGTGCGCAAGGTCTTGAGGCGGGCGCTGATTTCGACTCGTTTGCAATGTACCAAAGGCGCCGCTGCAACGTGAGCGATGACGGAACAATCGTCGCTTATTACGGTGATGAAAACTACCGCGACGACGGCTCTAACGGTCAGGTTATGGTGTATCAGCCCGCGTTTTACTACCGCGTTGTACCGACAAAGCTTGAAAAGATAGACGGCGGTTTGGGACACCACATAAGAAAGGCAAATTACTATATTTCAGCAAAGCCAAAGCCCTTTTTCAAGCTTCACCCTGCTTTCTATGACGGGAATGGTAAACCCGTTGAGTACATTCTATATTCTGCATACGAGGGCAGTATGTATGATGTTTCTGCAGGCGAGTACGTCAATGACGGTACAAACACCGATACTTCTATCGACGCGGGTGACCTGCTCTGTTCGGTTGCAGGTGTGAAACCTATTTCCGGGCTGAAAAAGCGTTTAACTAAAGCAAACCTTGAACTAATGGCACAGAACAGAAATTCGGGTTGGCATCTTGAAACCATCAAAGCAACAAGTGCAAATCAGCTTCTTATGATGGTCGAACTTGGCACAATGAACACACAGACCGCCATTGGTCAAGGTGTTGTTAATATCGGTGACAACTCGGCATATAACTGTTCCAGCCTTACAGGCTCCACGGCTGACCTCGGTAATGGTACAGGGCAAGCTGCGAAAACTATCAGTGAAATCGGTGGTACCGAAACCGCATATACAATCGCAGGAAAGGTTTCTGTCTCATACCGTGGCATTGAAAACCCTTGGGGAAACATTTATAAGCACATTCAGGGTATCAACATTTGGGGCGACGGAACAATGGGTGGCGGTCAACCTTATGTGGCAAACACATTCACCTTCAACGAAAACAAACACAACGACGGCAACTATGAACCGGTTGGATTCACCCTTGCCAACGCAACCGGATATATCAAGGCAATGGGTTATGGCAACGAAAAATTCGATTGGTTGCTGATGCCTTCTGAAATTGGTGGTACGTCTCAATTTCCCGCTGGTGACTATCTGTCTATTGCACAAAACTTGAACGAACACCGTATTGTTCGGTTGGGTGGTCATTATAATACCGCCGCTATTGCAGGTGGTTTCTGTTTTGCTTGCGATAGCACTATTGGTACTTCTATTCGCGGTCTCGGCGGTCGTCTGTTGTATGTACCTACTGCAAAGTAAAGGAGTGTTTATATGAAAATCTATAAAAACGTGAGGAGCACCGTTTGTCCCGAGCATCTCTTCATTGACGAAAAGAGCGTTTGGGTGGCGGAGAATATAAAAGAAGTTGAGCTCGAGCTTGAAAGCGAAAGCTACGTCGAATATGAATTCGACCAAACAAGATACTCAAAAGATGAGTATGTCGCACTTTTGAGCAACAAAAACGCAGGGCTTGAGGTGCAGGTTACCGACACACAGCTTGCGTTGTGTGAAATCTATGAAAGGATGATTTAGTATGGCAAAAATCTATGCGGAATTGATATCAAAAGGGCTCAAAACCATCGACGACGTGCCCGCAATTCTTCGTGCTCAGGTGCAGAAAATCCTTGCAGAGAGGGTTTAGTATGAGCTCGGAAATTATCGTATCGATTATTACACTTTTGGGGAGTGCCCTGGGCACCTTCGGTGGCATTCTCCTCAATGCTCGGCTCACTAACTACCGCATTGAACAGCTTGAAAAGAAGGTTGACCGCCACAACAACGTTATCGAGCGTGTCTATATTCTGGAAAAGCGTGATGCGGTTGAGGAAGAGGAACTGAAGGTCATAAATCACAGGTTGAGTGACCTTGAAGAATATCACAAATAGGAGAAAATATGAACATTGATTGGAAGAAAAAACTTACAAGCAGAAAATTCTGGGCGGCGATTGTGGGCTTTGTTACTCCGCTTTTGCTCGCTTTTGGCATCAGCGAAGATGTGGTAGTGCAGGTATCGGGCATTATTATGTCGGGTGCTACCGCGATAGCCTACATAATCGGCGAGGGTCTTGTGGATAGCGAAAGGGCGGCAAATGATAAAGAAGAAATTTCTTGAACAAAACTCTTGTTTCACCTCGCCGACAAAGATTGTTCCCGAATTCATCATCGTTCATTCTACAGGCGCGGGATACAAATCAAAGGATGCGCTTTTCAACAGCTGGAACAAGCCTGACAGGCTCTCTGTTCACGGTATGGCAGACGACGAGGGGGCTTATCATACCCTTCCGTTAAACTACCTCGGTTGGCACGTTGGCAAAAAGGGCAACACAAAAACTGTCGGGTTTGAAATCTGTGAGCCCAAATGCATTGCCTACGCTGACAAGGCACATACAAGGATTGATACTGACGTCTATGACCCTAACGACGTTGACGTGCGGTTTGATTTTGAAAAGCGATACCAAAATGCCGTGGAGCTTGCGGTGGAATTTTGCAAGGAACTGGGATTTGGCGCCGACAGGCTTCTCTCTCATCGGGAAGCGTGCGCGAAGGGTATCGCCTCAAACCATGCCGACGTGGAGCATTGGTTTGCGCTATTTGGCAAGAATATGGACACCTTCCGCAATGACGTGAAAAGGAAACTTGCAAAGAAAAACGCCGTTGTTAAAAAGCCGGTTATCAAAAGACAAAACAAGCTGACTCTTATACCCGAAACAAAGTAGAAATATCAGGCCAAGCCCGCAACGGGTTGGGGGGGTTTGGTTGCCCAAAAAAATTTATGGAAAATAA
>JAZSEP010000029.1:0-16682 GCA_045531755.1 Oscillospiraceae bacterium
CACACAGCATTTCACTCAGCCACCTCCGAGATATACCGAGGCGTCTCTCATCAAAGCTCTCGAAGAAAACGGAATCGGTCGTCCGAGTACCTATGCTCCTACGATAACGACCGTTCTTTCAAGAGATTATATTGAGCGCGACGGAAAACTTTTGAAGCCTACTTCTCTGGGAGAGGTAACAACCGACCTTATGTGCAATGAATTTCCTGATATCGTTAATGTTGAGTTTACTGCAAAGATGGAAAGCAGCCTCGACAGCATTGAAGAGGGAAAGGCACAGTGGCGCAAGGTTATTGACAATTTCTACAGCAATTTTTCAAAAACGCTTGAGAAGGCCGAGCAAGATATGGATGGCACACGAGTTAAGCTTCCTGTTGAGGAATCGGACGTAGTTTGCGAGAATTGCGGAAGAAAGATGGTTATAAAAACCGGCAGATTTGGCAAATTTTTGGCTTGCCCGGGCTATCCTGAGTGTAAAAACACAAAGCCCATAGTTCATCCCACCGTTGGTGTTTGCCCAAAATGCGGAGGAACCGTCCTGTCGAAGAAATCAAAGAAGGGTAAAACCTATTTTGGATGTCAGAACAACCCCAAGTGTGACTTTATGACTTGGGATACACCCACGAAAGACAGCTGTCCAAAATGCGGAGGAACTTTGTTCAAGCGTTTTGGAAAGGACAGTAAGGTTTACTGTGCTAAAGAAGGCTGCGGCTTTGAAAAATAGGAGTAACAAATGACTGTTAAGGTTATCGGAGCAGGTCTTGCCGGATGCGAAGCGGCACTACAGCTTGCCAACCGCGGTATTGACGTTGAACTTTTTGAAATGAAACCGCAAAAATATACCCCTGCTCATTCCTACAGCGGTTTTGCGGAGCTGGTGTGTTCCAACTCTTTAAAGGCCTCAAGGCTCGGTTCTGCAGCAGGAATGCTCAAAGAAGAAATGCGTCTTTTTGATTCTGTCATTATGAAAGCTGCAGACAAAAGCGCAGTTGCTGCGGGTGGAGCTTTGGCGGTTGACAGAAAGCTATTTTCCGACCTTGTTACCGAAGAGATAAAGACTCACAAAAATATAAAGGTAATAGAAGAGGAGTTCACGGAAATCCCTGACGGGTATGTTGTTATTGCTACGGGTCCGCTGACCTCCGAAAAAATGTCAGCTTCTATTGCAAAGCTCTGCGGTGAAAAGTATCTCAGTTTTTTTGATGCTGCAGCACCTATTGTAAGCTTTGACAGTATAGATATGGATAAGGTTTTCTTTGCGGCACGATATGGCAGGGGAGACGCCGACTATATCAACTGTCCTTTTGATCGCGAACAGTATGAAATTTTTCACGATGCACTCATAAACGCCGAGTCAGCACCTCTAAACGAGTTTGACAAAAGGGATTTCAAGGTTTATGAAGGCTGTATGCCTATTGAAGTTATGGCGAAGCGCGGTGCCGATACTCTCAGATACGGGCCTCTGAAGCCTGTAGGTCTGACAGATCCTAAGACTCAAAAAAGACCGTATGCTGTTGTACAGCTCAGAAAAGAAAATGCCGCAGGAAGTATGTATAATATTGTGGGATTTCAAACCAATTTGAAGTTTGGAGAACAGAAAAGGGTGTTTTCTATGATTCCGGGTCTTGAAAATGCCGAGTTTTTGCGATACGGAGTTATGCACAGAAACACGTTCTTGGATAGTCCAAAGCTCCTTAATTCTGATTTTTCACTTCGTAAAGACGACAGAATATTTTTTGCGGGTCAGATGACTGGTGTCGAAGGTTATATAGAGTCTGCTGCAAGCGGAATTCTTGCAGGATATTATCTTGCAATGAAGCTTTTGGGTGAAACTCCCGTAGTCCTGCCAAAAACCTCGATGATGGGTGCTCTGTCGTATTATATCAGCGACCCCACGGTAGAGAATTTTCAACCAATGGGAAGCAATATGGGTATACTTCCGGATATTGGTTGCCGAATAAGAGATAAATCCGAAAGATATCTGCGGATTGCAGAACGCGGACTCAATGATTTAAAGGAAGCCTTGAAAGGATGAGGAATATGAAGATAGCTGTTGATGCCTTTGGCGGAGATAACGCGCCTCTTGAAATAATCAAAGGCTGTGCTCTTGCTGTTAAAGAATACGGTGTTTCCGTTATACTGACAGGCGATGAAGAGATAATCAGGAAAACTGCACTTGAAAACCAGATTTCTCTTGATGGAATGGAAATTTCACATACTACTGACGTTATTGCCGTTGAGGACGAGCCTGCTGAAATTCTCAAATCCCACAAGGATTGTTCGATGGCTCGCGCTATGAAGCTTGTGGCAGACACAACGGCAGATGCTTTTGTCAGTGCAGGAAGCAGTGGTGCTGTGGTTTACGGCGCATCGCTTATTGTCAAGCGCATAAAGGGTGTTAAGCGTGCCGCTATTGCTACTGTAATTCCTTGTGAAAACGGAAAATATATGCTTATTGATTCGGGTGCAAACGTAGAATGTCGCCCTGAGATGTTATACCAGTTTGGTATGATGGGAAGCGCATATATGCAGTCTGTTATGGGAGTTGACAGCCCTCGCGTCGGACTTTTGAATATTGGTGCTGAAGAGACAAAGGGACACGAACTTGAAATTGAGGCTAACAAGCTTATGCAGAGCGCGCCTTATAACTTTGTCGGTAACGTTGAACCTCGCGACGTTCCTCTCGGTGCTTGCGATGTTGTTGTTACAGACGGATTTTCCGGAAATATCGTTCTTAAACTCAGCGAGGGACTGGCAAAGATGTTCTCTCACAGCTTAAAAGCAGTTTTTTATAAGAATATCGTAACTAAACTCGGTGGACTTTTTGTTAAAAAGGGTATAGACGATTTTAAGAAGAGCTTTGATTATACAGAATATGGCGGAGCTATGCTTCTCGGCACAGCAAAGCCTGTCATTAAGGCACACGGAAGCTCTAATGCATGTGCAATTAAAAACGCTATACGACAGGCAAAAACCTGCGTTGAAACCGGCGTTATTTCAAGCATATCCGAAACTCTTGAGAAAATAAAAGCAGAAGCGAGGGCGGTTTCTGATGAATAAGCTCGAGCAGAATATGGGGTATGAGTTTAAGGACTCTACTCTTTTAAAAACCGCACTCACTCATTCGTCATACGCAAACGAAGCCGGAAAGGGTACAAAATACAACGAAAGACTTGAGTTTTTGGGTGATTCGGTGCTTTCGCTTATAGTATCCGAGTATCTTTTTGAAGCATTTCCGAAGATGCCGGAAGGGGAACTTACCAAGCTTCGCGCTTCTCTTGTTTGTGAAAAAAGTCTGGCAAAATTTTCCCAAAAGCTTGGGGTTGGAGATTTTCTTCTCCTTGGAAACGGCGAAGAAAATTCCGGCGGAAGAACAAGACCTTCCATCCTTGCGGATGCTTTTGAAGCACTTCTTGCCGCTATGTATCTTGATTCTGATATGGAACGTGCAAGAGAATACGTTTTGGAATTCGTAAAGGAAGCACTTAAAGAATCAAAGCCTTCCTTCAAGGATTACAAAACGATGTTGCAGGAGATTATTCAACAAAACCGTGAGGAAACTGTTCGATATCATCTTGTGGGAGAATACGGACCCGACCATAATAAGCGTTTTGTGGTTGAAGTACACCTCAATAGTAACGTTATCGGTCACGGTGAAGGAAAGAGCAAAAAAGAAGCAGAACAACAGGCTGCAAAAGAAGCATTGGAGCTTATGGGAAGATGAGTCACGCAAATATTTCTATATTTGTTCCGCACAAAGGGTGCCCGAATCAGTGCTCGTTTTGTAATCAAAAGAGCATTGCTTCAACCTCGTTTGTGCCAAACGGAGAGTTTGTAGAAAAAGAATGTGCCGATGCTCTTGAAAATTTCAAGGGTGATGTTTCCCACGCTCAGATTGCCTTTTTCGGCGGCAGTTTTACTGCTATTGATAGAAAGCTTATGGTCGAGCTTTTGGAAGCGGCAAACAAGTTTGTCGGTGTCGGCAGATTCGATTCCATCCGCATTTCCACACGTCCTGATTGCATCGACGAAGAGATACTTGATATCTTGAAGCGATACAACGTTCGTTCTATTGAGCTCGGTGCACAGTCTATGAATGACGAAGCTTTGACTCTCAACAGACGCGGTCATACCTCTGAAGACGTTGTAAGGGCATCAAATCTTATAAAACAAAGCGGATTTGAACTCGGACTTCAAATGATGGTCGGACTCTACGGCGAGAATAAAGAAGAGGCTTTTGTAACGGCAAAAAGAATCGCAGACTTGAAGCCTGATACCGTCAGAATATATCCCACTATCGTTATAAAGGACACCTATCTCGCAGAGCTATACACTTTGGGTAAATATCTGCCTCTTACGGTTGATGAAGCAGCAGATATATGCGCAAAGTTGCTTGACTTTTTTGAAACCAAATCAATAAACGTTATTCGCTTGGGGCTGCACGACAGCGAAACCTTGAAAACCGATATGTTAGCTGGACCCTATCATCCTGCTTTTCGCGAGCTTTGCGAGTCAAGAAGAATATTAGAAAAACTCAAAGAAAAGCTTTCTGATATGCCAAAGGGAACTTGGCGTGTCTTTGTTGCACCCTCAATGGTGTCGAAATTTGTAGGACATAAAAAAGAGAACATAATACAGCTGCACAGCCTTGGGTACGATATTCAGGTCTGTGCTGACGAGAGAATAACGGGTAGTAGTTTTATTACAGAAAGGGAAAACTGATGGCGGAGATTAATCAACTCAAAGCGTTGGAAATTCAGGGATTTAAGTCCTTTCCCGACAAAACAAGACTCACCTTCGGTAAGGGCATTACTGCGGTAGTAGGCCCCAATGGAAGCGGAAAGAGTAACATAAGCGACGCAGTAAGATGGGTGCTTGGTGAGCAGTCCATTAAAACTCTTCGCGGTAGCAAAATGGAAGACGTGATCTTCAACGGAACAGTCAACAGAAAACCTGTTGGCTTTGCTCAGGTTACCCTCACTATAGATAACGAAAGCCGTTCATACGATGTTGATTCCAACGAAATTGTAGTTACCAGAAGACTCTACCGCACAGGTGAGAGTGAATACAGAATCAACAATGCTCTCGTGAGACTCAAAGACGTGCACGAGCTGTTTATGGATACAGGTCTTGGCCGTGACGGCTACTCCATGGTAGGACAGGGAAAAATTTCGGAGATTGTTTCCTCAAAGCCGATACAGAGAAGAGAAATCTTTGAAGAAGCTGCAGGTATCTCCAAATACAGATATAAAAAAGAGGACGCCGAAAGACGACTTCGCGCATCAGAAGAAAACCTTCTAAGACTTGCCGATATTCTTACTGAACTTGAAGAGAGAGTAGGACCTCTCGAGGAACAGAGCAAAAAGGCGAAAAAGTACCTTGAACTTGCACAGATTAAGAAAGAGTTAGAGGTTTCTTTGTGGATACATAAGCTTAGTCACTCGAATCAGCTGATGAAACAGCACGACGACAGGACTTTTGCTGTGACGTCGGACTACGAAAGCGTTCAGGAAAAGCTTGCTTCTATCGAAGAAGAGGTAAACTCTATATATACACAGATGCAGGAAATGACCATCAATTCCGACGAAGGAAGAAAAAGTATTTCCGAATACGAAGAGCATCTTTCACAATTGAAGGCGGAAATCGCTGTTTTGAACAACGATATTCTTCACTGTAATGATTCTATTCAAAGAACACAAGCCCAGATAGACGAGTTGTCTACCGATAATACCGATTCTGAAATTCAAGATATAAATGCCCTTATAGAAGAAAATAACACGAGGGCAACGGAGCTTGCTCGTCTTATCGAAGAGGTTTTGCAGGAATTGGCAAAGAGTGATGACGAGAGCCGTAACGTTGACGAAAAAGCGGGAGATTTGCAGGCGAAGCTCAGCGGCGCTTATAACTTTGTCTCGGAAACTAACGTCAAGCTTGTTTCTGTAAAAACTGCAATTGACCAAATCAACGAACAGCTTTTAAATTCCGATTCTGCAATCAGCGCAAAGGCTGACCGCTGTGCAGCGGTAAAGGAAGACGTTGATAACTGCAAGGAGCTTGTTGAAACTATCGACGAAAAGCTTGCAGAGCTTTCCAACGTGAAGAAGGGCTATCAGCTTAAGATGGATAGCCTTGATAAAAAATACTCTTCAAAGCTTGATGTTGCTATGCAGATAAACCGTTCATTAAGCGACGTACAGCAAAAAATAGAGATTCTAAAAGACCTCGAGAGAAACATGGATGGTTTCTCGGGAAGTGTAAAAGCTATAATAAAACAGGGTCAAAACGGTTCCCTGAGAGGCATAAAAGGCTCTGTTGCACAGCTTATAAAGGTTGAACAGAAATATTCAACAGCTATAGAAACAGCTCTCGGCGCGGCAATGCAAAACATCGTCGTGGCTGATGAGGCTTGCGCAAAAGCCGCAATATCATACCTCAAGAACAATAACGTCGGACGTGCAACGTTTCTGCCGATGACTTCAGTTAAGGGCAATCTTCTTTCTGAACGCGGACTCGAGGACTGTGATGGGTATATAGGTCTTGCAAGTGAACTCGTCGGTTGCAAGGACGAATATAAGACCGTTATTCGCTCTTTGCTTGGCAGAACTGTAATCGCAGAAGACCTCGATGACGCGGTTATAATTGCAAAGAAATATCAGTACCGCTTCCGCATTGTTACGTTGGACGGACAGGTGGTTAACGCAGGCGGTTCGATGACGGGTGGTTCTGCAGTTAAAAACGCCGGAATACTCAGCCGTGCAGGAGCAATTGAAAAGCTTGAAGAAAAACTCAAGGCTTTGGAAAGTGATTTTGCGAAAGCAAAGGCAGAAGAGGAGTCGGCAAAGGCTGAGGTTGAAAAGATAAAGGCTCATCTTGACGGTCTTCTCGCTGAAGAAAATACCGCAAATCAGGATAAGGCAAGGTATTCTGCCGAGCTTGCACAGCTTGAAAGACAATTTGAGGTGGCTAACGCAGAACTCACTGCAGATCAAAACGCAAAGAAAATCTTGTCCGAGCGTGTGGTTGCCTTGGGCGAGAATGAGAAGAACTATTCTGCAGAAATTGTAAAAACAAAAGAAGAAATAGAAGCTTTTGAGGAAGAAATGAAAACCGTTTCCGTTGAAGCTGAGGAGTTTATCGAAAAGAAGAAGGCTCTTTCCGAGAAAGTTTCCGAGCTTAATATGGAAAAGCTTTCAAACGACAAAGACCGTCAGCTTCTCAACGAAAAGCTTGAACATCTTAATATATCCAAGTCCGACGCTTTGTCTAAAAAGGAACAGTATGAGAGCGAAATAGCACTGCTCAACATACAGATTACAGAAATAAACGAAAAGATTTCTGCGATGGAAAAAGAGGCGGCAGATACCAAGGCGCTTATTGACGCTACCAATCTTTCAATCAAGGAAACCTTGGAGCTCAGACAAAAGCTTGAACATAAGACTGTAGAAATCCGCAGTAGTGAAAAGGAATTTCTTGCACAAAGAGAGACCCTGTCCGGCGAGTTGGCAAGACTTGAAGAAAGAAAGGTTTCGCTTCAGGCCTCCTATGACAGAATGATTACTTCTCTTTGGGAAGAATATGAGATGACACGTTCTCAGGCGGAGGAGATTGCAAAGCCAATTGAGGACGAAGCAAAGAGCACCTCTGAACTCAATAGCTGCAAGAACCGAATTCGAGCTCTTGGAAACGTAAACGTAGATGCTATTGAAGAATACAAAGAGGTTTCTGAACGCTACATCTTCCTTAAGGCTCAGGTCGAAGACGTTGAAAAGTCAAAAGCGGAACTCAAAAAGCTCATAAACGAAATAACCGAGAAGATGAGAAAACAGTTCTCCGAGCAGTTTGAAAAGATAAACCGCAACTTCAAAACTATATTCAGACAGCTGTTTGAAGGCGGTGAAGGCGAATTGCTGCTCGTAGAGAGTGAAGACATTCTCGAAAGCGGAATTGATATTAAGGTTCAGCCTCCGGGAAAGATAATCAAGAATATTGCTTCACTTTCGGGAGGCGAACAGTCGCTTATCGCCATAGCAATTTACTTTGCTATTATGACTGTAAATCCATCTCCGTTCTGTATTCTCGACGAGATTGATGCGGCGCTTGACGACGTAAACGTAACGCGATACGCTTCGTATCTTCGTCGTATGAGCGACAAGACGCAGTTTATTGCTATAACACACCGTAGAGGAACTATGGAGGAAGCTGATGTTTTGTATGGTGTAACTATGCAGGAGGACGGAGTTTCCAAGATTCTTGAACTCAATGTTTCCGAAATGGAAGCAAAGATGGGTAGTATGAAATAATGAGGTTATCAGATGGGATTTTTTTCTAAAATAAAGGAAGGTCTTCAAAAGACAAAAAACGGATTTGTGAAGCAGATGGAGTCTGTTTTCAATTCCTTTACAAAAATCGACGAGGAGCTTTTTGAAGAGCTTGAAGAGCTTTTGATAACCGCAGACGTCGGTGTTAATACGACACAGAAGATTTGCGACAGACTTCGCTCCGAGATAAAAGCACAGGGAATAAAGGACCCCACTCTTATCAAAGAGCTTTTGAGGGAGATTATCCGCGAGATTATTTCCGGTGATTGTCAGCTCAATTTGAATACCAAACCGTCGGTTGTGATGGTGATTGGTGTAAACGGTGTTGGAAAAACAACGACGATAGGCAAGCTTGCGCACAATCTCACACAGTCGGGCAAGAAGGTTCTTCTCGGAGCTGCCGATACCTTCCGTGCTGCCGCAATCGACCAATTGCAGATTTGGGCAGACAGAAGTTCTGTCGAGGTTGTTCGTCACAGTGAAGGCTCCGATCCTGCGGCCGTTGTATTTGATGCCATAACCGCCGCAAAAGCAAGAAATGCCGACGTGGTAATCTGTGATACGGCAGGCCGTCTGCACAACAAGAAAAATCTTATGGACGAACTTGCAAAGATAAAGAGGGTTATTGAACGCGAAGCGGACGGATGTGACACAGAGGTCCTTTTGGTGCTTGATGCCACAACTGGACAAAACGGCGTGAACCAGGCAAAACAGTTCGCGCTTGCTTCGGGTATAACGGGAATTGTTCTCACGAAGCTCGACGGTACTGCAAAGGGCGGCGTTGTTCTATCTATAAAGGATGAGCTTGGAATACCGATAAAATATATCGGCGTTGGCGAAGGTATCGACGACCTTCAACCGTTTGACCCTGCAGATTTTGCAAAGGCGCTTTTTGAGTAAGGTGATTTTATGAAGTTAGTTGCTGCTACAAAAAACGAAGGAAAGCTCAGAGAATTCAGACAGCTTCTTGACGGTCTTGATATTGAGGTCGTGTCTCAGGAGGAGGTTTGTCCGGGACTTGAGGTTGAAGAAACCGGAACAACCTTTGAAGAGAACGCGCGCATCAAGGCAAGGGCTGTGTATGAAAAGACGGGGCTCACCTGCGTGGCGGATGATTCGGGATTAGAGGTAATAGCACTTGATTGCCGCCCCGGAGTGTATTCTGCAAGATATTGCGGTGAGGACACAGGTTACGACGTCAAGATTCCTGCTCTTTTGAAGGAACTTGAGGATAAGGATGATAGAAGCGCACGCTTTGTATGTTCTATCTGCTGTGTTACCGCTCCTGACGGCGAAGAAATAGTCGCAAGAGGAGTGTGTGACGGGGAGATAGGCTATGAACTACGCGGTAACGGCGGTTTTGGCTATGACCCCATTTTTTACGTTGGAGATAAAAGCACCGCTGAACTTACCGCTGATGAGAAAAACAAGATTAGTCATCGCGGAAAAGCAATGCGCGAGTTTATAAAAAAATTCGATGAATTTTGTCGGAGGAACAACAAATGATTACAACAAAACAGAGAGCCCAGCTTCGCGCTTTGGCAAATCCCATTGAGGCTATACTTCAGGTTGGCAAAGGCGGAATTATAGATACACTTGTCAAGCAGGTGGACGACGCTTTGACTGCACGCGAGCTTATAAAGATAAAGGT
Source organism: Oscillospiraceae bacterium (assembly GCA_045531755.1). Lineage (GTDB taxonomy): Bacteria > Bacillota > Clostridia > Oscillospirales > Ruminococcaceae > UBA11540. The sequence goes on from JAZSEP010000029.1 coordinate 9,970, forward strand.
GCTTGAAAATGCGCCCGTAAATGCGAGAGAAGCTGCACAGGAACTTGCTGAAAAGACGGGTGCAGACGTTGTACAGGTTATCGGTATGAAGGTTTCACTCTACCGCAGAAACAACAAAGACCCTAAAATCATTTTGGTAAAGTAGTGATTTGATGGCTAATATAGCAATTTACGGAGGAACGTTTAACCCCGTTCATATAGGGCACACAAATCTCCTTGAAAGGTTTATCGAGGCGTTTGATCTTGATAAGGTAATAGTTATACCGACAAACATACCGCCACACAAGGAAGTTCACATAACCGCTGACGGACAGACGAGACTTGAAATGTGCAAGACAGCATTCAGGGATGAAAAGGTTATCGTGAGCGACATTGAACTCAAAAGGGAAGATAAAAGCTATTCCTATGATACGGTTTTACAAATCAAAAATGCGTATCCGAATGACGAGCTTTTCTTCTTGATGGGAAGCGATATGTTCCTTTATCTTGAAAAATGGTATCGCTATGACGATTTGAAGGAGCTTGTAACATTTTGTGCCGCAGCAAGAAACGAAGAAGACAGAAAACTCCTTGAGGAGCACGCACTAAAGCTTGAAAAAAACGGAGCGAAGACTGTAATAACAGACATTGATATAATTGATATATCCTCTGCACAGATTCGTGAAAAGATTATGTTCGGAGAACAATATGAAGAGTTTTTGCCGCACGGTGTTGCAGAAATAATACGTCAAAAGAATCTCTATAGCTTTGAACAAGGCGTTGAATTTTGCAAAAAATCCATACGCCCGAGACTCAATGATGATAGATATAATCATTCGCTTTGTGTTGCAGAATCAGCAGGCGAATTGGCAAAAAAATATGGCTCAAACTACAAAAAAGCGTACATCGCAGGGCTTCTTCACGATATCACCAAGCAAACTGATGAACAAGAACAGTTGCAAATAATAGAAAAGTTTGGTATACTTTGTGAAGATACCCAAAAAGACAGCAAGGCTTTGTGGCACGCTGTGACAGGATACGCCTACGTTAAGTATATACTTGGGTTTACAGATGAGGATTTTCTCAATTCGATCAGATATCATACCACGAGCAGAAAAGGAGCTTCGCTTTTGGAGGATGTGGTTTATATCGCTGATTTTATCTCTGAAGACCGAAATTATCCCGACGTGGACGTTATGAGGGATAAGGCAAAGCGATCACTTAGAGAAGCAAAAGAATACGGTCTTGCCTACACAATAGCCGACAACACCAGAAAGGGAAGGCGAGTGGGAGCAAACACCGTGGAAGCATATAAAGAACTTATAAATGGATAAGGAGAATAGTATGACATCCATAGAGGTTGTAAAAAATGCAGTTCGTGCTATGGATAGCAAAAAGGCAGAGGACATTTCTGTGCTCAAGGTTGAGGATTTGACCTCTATTACCGATTTTTTTGTTATCGCTGCTGCGAACAGCACAACGCAGGTAAAGGCAATTGCTGACGAGGTTGAGTTCAAGCTCAAGGAGCTTGGAGTTATGCCGAATAAAATTGAGGGCTACACACAGGGCAACTGGATAGTGCTTGATTATTATCAGGTTATAGTTCACGTTTTCAACACAGAAACAAGACAGTTCTACTCACTTGAAAATTTGTGGCGTGACGGTGAAAAGATAGATATTAAAGAATTTTTGGACATATAGGGGTTGATACAAGTGAAATACGATTATTCACAAATCGAGAGCAAATGGCAAAAAATATGGGATGAAAAGAAGTGCTTTGCCGCAACAAATGACTACACAAAGCCTAAATACTTTGCTTTGGTAGAGTTTCCGTATCCTTCGGGACAGGGACTTCACGTTGGCCATCCGCGTTCATACACTGCGCTTGACATAGTTGCACGCAAAAGAAGACTTCAGGGATATAACGTTCTCTATCCTATGGGATGGGATGCCTTCGGTCTTCCTACCGAGAACTTTGCTATAAAGAACAAGATACATCCCGAGATTGTAACTGAAAAGAATGTTGCAAGATTTAAATCTCAGCTCAAATCCCTTGGTCTTTCTTTCGATTGGGACAGAGAAATTAACACCACCGACCCCGAATACTATAAATGGACACAATGGATTTTCCTTCAGCTTTTTAAACGCGGTCTTGCTTATAAGAAGGAAATGGCAGTAAACTGGTGTACTTCTTGTAAGGTTGTTCTTGCAAACGAAGAGGTTGTAAACGGCGTTTGTGAGAGATGCTCCGGCGAGGTTGTACGTAAGGTTAAGAGCCAGTGGATGCTCAAGATTACAGAGTATGCACAGCGTCTTATCGACGACCTTGATGAAGTTGATTATATAGACAGAGTAAAAACTTCTCAGATTAACTGGATCGGAAGATCTACAGGCGCTGAGGTCGATTTTGCTACAACAGCAGGCGACACCCTCACTGTTTATACCACAAGACCCGATACCTTGTTTGGCGCGACCTATATGGTTATTTCTCCTGAACATCCATACCTTGAGAAGTGGAAAGACCTGATCAAAAACTACGGTGACATAGAAGCGTATCAGGCTGCAGCTGCAAGAAAGTCTGACTTTGAGAGAACAGAGGTTGTTAAGGATAAAACAGGCGTAAGACTTGACGGCGTTAATGGAATCAATCCCGTAAACGGAAAAGAAATTCCGATCTATATTTCCGATTACGTTCTTATGACCTACGGAACGGGCGCCATTATGGCTGTTCCTGCGCACGACACTCGCGACTGGGAATTTGCAAAGAAATATGATATCCCGATAGTCGAGGTTGTAAAAGGCGGAAACGTTGAAGAAGAGGCGTTTACAGATTGCGCTACGGGCGTTATGATAAACTCCGGATTTCTTGACGGACTTTCTGTTGAAGATGCTAAGGTTAAGATTAAAGAATGGCTCACAGAAAAGGGAATAGGACACGAGAAGGTAAACTTCAAGCTTCGTGACTGGGTATTCTCAAGACAGAGATATTGGGGCGAGCCCATTCCGGTAGTTTATTGTGAAAAGTGCGGATGGGTTCCGCTTGACGAAAGTCAGCTTCCTCTCACGCTTCCCGAAGTTGAATCCTATGAGCCGACCGAAAACGGCGAATCTCCTCTTGCGAAGATGGAAGATTGGATAAACACAACCTGTCCTCATTGTGGCGGCCCTGCAAAACGAGAGACTGACACTATGCCTCAGTGGGCGGGTTCCTCTTGGTACTTCCTCAGATACTGTGACCCGCATAACAAAGAGGCTCTTGCTTCTAAAGAAGCTCTCGATTATTGGATGTCTGTTGACTGGTATAACGGCGGTATGGAGCACACAACTCTCCACCTGCTTTATTCGAGATTCTGGCACAAGTTCCTGTATGATATAGGCGTAGTTCCCACAAAGGAGCCCTATGCTATGCGTACAAGCCACGGTATGATTCTCGGTGAAGGCGGAATAAAGATGAGTAAGTCCAAGGGCAACGTAGTAAACCCCGATGACATTGTAAGAGATTACGGTGCTGACACAATGCGCTTGTATGAGATGTTCATCGGTGACTTTGAAAAACCTGCTACTTGGAGTTCGCAATCCATAAAGGGATGCCGTCGTTTCCTCGAAAGAGTTTGGGGACTTCAGGATATGCTCGTTGACGGAAACGAGTATACTAAAGAACTCGAGTGCTCAATGCATCGAACCATAAAGAAGGTCAACAGCGATATAGAGGAGCTTAAGTGTAACACCGCTATTGCTGCGATGATGACTCTTCTCAACGAGATGTACGACAAGGGTAGCGTTAATAAAGCAGAACTCAGAGATTTGCTTATTATGCTCAATCCCTTTGCGCCGCACATCACCGAGGAAATGTGGGAGCTTTGCGGATATGAAGGTATGCTTCACGAGCAAAAATGGGTTTCCTACGACGAGGAAAAATGTAAGCTCAACGAGATTGAAATCGCTGTTCAGATAAACGGTAAGGTTAAATCAAGAATTACAGTTTCTGCTGACTGCTCCGATGCCGATGCGATTGCCGCAGCAAAGGCTGATGCAAAGGTCGCCGCAGATATCGACGGAAAGACCGTTATAAAGGAAATCTACGTTAAGGGCAAGCTTGTAAATATCGTTGCTAAATGATAAAAGGTGTGACCGGATCGGTCACACCTTTTAAATTTTGAATTTTGCCGATTTTTTACTGTTGACACCCATAACCCCACCCAAAATTCCACATATGAGTGTGACAGCGCCTTTGACTGCGGCAATGGTGCCAAATCCGTCAGGCTCAAAGCTTAGATTAACAAGCAAGAGTATTATAAATATAGCGATTGAGATTGATAGCCCAAGGAAAAATCCTTTTTTGCCGAATCCTTTTGAGCTTATAAACGAGCCTAATAGCGTAGAAAAACCCAATATAAATATTGCAATAGGCGAGACAAAACCAAACGGTAAATCAACCTTTGTCATAGCGAGTGAAACGATAAAGGTTAAAACACCGATTGAGAGAAGAGAAATAAGACTACCCGTTAATATAGGCTTGATATAATCATATAGACTGTAATCATTTTCCTGCATAAAAAACCACCTCAATAATCTATATTGAGGTGGTTTCGGTTTTAGTACAAATTATTCAGCAGGTGCATCGTGAACTGTCAGGTTTTCCTGTACTGCCCATTTTGCAATTCTGACTTTGCTGCGGTCTGCGCCGGTTTCGATAACGAGAACGTCTTCTTTGATGCTTGTTACGATACCCATAATTCCGCCGATGGTAACGATTTCGTCACCAACTTCGATGTTGGAACGCATCTTCTGTACTTCTTTTTCCTTTTTTCTCTGGGGACGAATGAGAAGAAAATAAAAGGCTACAAAAAGAAGTATCATAGGAACTACTGAAGTAAGGAGTGCAACAATGCCACCACCAGCAGCGCCTTCAACAGCAGAAGATGTGCTTGCAGTGTCAGCTGTCAAAAGAAACAAATTCATAATTTTTAACCTCCGTTTGATATTACCATATTATTATACATAGTTTTTACAGTAAATACAAGTGAAAAAGAAATTTTTAATTTACTGTTCATAAAGCTATATTTAAAACAGCTTATTTGCTGAGAAATCTTTTGTGAGCTTCTCGGAGTTCTTCCGCTGTGTCTTCGGGTCTTGTTGGGTTGCAATGAGCCCAAACACCCGTTTCGCTCGAGGCGTTGAACTTCTGCTTGTCGGCACTTCTCATGGGCGGGAAGAATTCTATATGGAAGTGGTAATAGTCGGAAACATCTTCCTCGGTGTTGACGGGCGCATTGTGCATACACATCATATAAGGGAAGTTGTAATCAAACAGGCTGTCAAGCATACCAACGGTTTCTCTGAGGATAGAAGCAAGAGAACGTCTTTCTTCAGGAGTGAACTGAGAAATGTTGTTTTTGTGCTCGTTGGAGAATATGTAAACGCCGTAGGGATACTCGGTAAAGAAGGGTAGAAACACAGTGAAGTGCTCGTTAGAGAAGATGATTCTCTTTTCAAACTTCTTTTCTTCCTTCAGCATATCGCAGAAGATGCAGTTTCCTTTTTCCTCGTGGTATTCCTTTGCGGAGTCAAGCTCGAGTTCAATCTTCTTGGGGATGAAGGAATATCCGTAAATCTGTCCGTGAGGATGTGGCATAGTAACGCCTACAACGTTACCTCTGTTCTCAAATATGAAAACGTACTTAATGTTTTCGTCTTCACGAATAGCGTCAAAACGCTCGCACCAAAGGTCAACGAGCTTTGTAATGTGGTCGACAGAAAGCTCGGGGAGAGTTGTGGTGTGTCCGGGAGAATAGAGGATAACCTCGCATTTGCCGTATGAGGGCTTTACTTTAAAGAAATCATTGGCAACGTCATCGGGCTCGGAAGGATTTTGGGAAAGAGCAGGGAAGTCGTTGTCATATTTGTAAACCTCATAATCATCAGGTACCTTTCCGGAACCGGGACAGAAAGGACACCAATCCTTAGGCATCTGAGGTCTGTTCTGTCTGTTGGATGCTATCATTACCCAATCTTTTGTGAAGGGGTGCCATCTGAGTTCAGCCATAATTAAAATCTCCTTATTCTTCTACTTTTGTTCCGCCAACAGGACGGATGTTGAGTATATGGCAGGTTCCGTTTCCGAAAACGCTCTCCATAGTAGTCTTATATTCATCAAGCATATCATTGGGAACAAATGCCTGAATCGTTCCTGCAAATCCACCGCCGTGAACTCTCCAGGCACCCTTGCCTTTGAGGAGCTGTTCGGATATTGCAAGCGCGAGGGAAAGACCTTGCTCTGTAGGATTTTTACAGGTGTAAACGTTTTGGTTGTACATAAACGAGGAATTGCCCGATTCGATAACCAAACGCTTGAAACCGTCAAAATCTCCGCTGTTAAGAGCCTCAGCCTCAAGCTGAGCGCGTTTGTTGTCCTCGAAGAAGTGAATAGCTCTAAGAGCGGCTCGGTCGCTGAGCTTGTTTCTTATTTCTCCAAGCTTCGAGAAGAAATCTTTTTCGCAGACGTCTCTCAAAACTTCTTTTCCAAAAAACTTTGCAACAGCCTTCATATCGGAAGGAACAGCACCGTATTCGTCGGTGAGGTCAGCGTGGTTTCCGCCGGTATCGATGATACAGAGAGTGTGATTGCAGGAAGCAAAATCAAACTCAACTTTATTGATTATAGGATTCTTAGGGTCGTTAAAATCAATCGCGACAAAACTGCCGACAGAAGATGCCATCTGGTCCATAAGACC
>JAZSEP010000004.1:0-22464 GCA_045531755.1 Oscillospiraceae bacterium
CCTATCAGAAGAGGCCTTTTAACAAGCATACCGTCAGTTGACAAGAGCTCAAGCATGTCTTTTTCTGTCATATTCGGAAGCTTGTCCTTGAGCTGGATTGACTTGTAAAGAAGCCCGCTTGTGTTAAAAAACTTTTTCAAGGGAAGCCCGCTTTTTTGATACCAGAGCGAAAGCTCCTCGAAAGAAGGGTTGTTGGCGTTAATGGCGCGAAGCTGATATTTGGCCTTGTTGCCATCAAGCCACTTTTGCGCTCTCTGACAGGTAGTACATTTTGCATAGCAGATATATTTCATTTCTTGCTCCTTAATAAAAAACTATAGTTTAATTATACCATATCTAATAACCGTTAGCAAGAAGCGATGCTCGGCAAACAGAACCGAAATTAACAAAAAACCAGCCGTTTTTGCGGCTGGTTTCCTATTATTAAAGTCCAAGCTTTTCGCAGATGAGTTTAGCACAATCTATCTGATTGGGGATGTTGCCGTTTTCGTCGCGGACACGCCAGATGTCAGGAGTGATTTCGTCAACAACGTACATCTTGCCGTTTTCATCATATCCGACCTCAATCTTGAAGTCGATGAGGGTAAGACCGATTTTTGCAAGTTCCTTTTTGAGAACCTCGCCGACACGAACAACGATGTCCAAAGCTTCGTCATACTGACCCTCGCAAAGCATACCCTTCATTATGCAAAGACGCTCGCTGATGAGGGGATCGCCCTGTGCATCACTCTTGAGAGTAACTTCAGTATAAGGAGGATTGAACACAAGACCTTCCTCGAGATCAAAACGACGGCACATACTGCCTGCGGTGAAATAGCGAAGAACAAATTCAAGGGGAGGAACGGTGAGCTTACGAACCTTCATAAGACCTTTTTCTACGTCGCCGCCAAGATAGTGTGTAGGGATCCCGTTTTTCTCCATCAGCTCAAAGAAGTAGTTGGAAACACGGAGACCGATTTTACCCTTGCCCTCAACGCTTCCGCCAACTGTGTTAGAGCCGGGATCGAAAACGCCGTTTTCACCTGTTGCACTGTCTTTGAACAAGAGATGCACTATGCCTGTTTCTTCGTCAAGAAGAACGTTCTTGGTTTTTCCTTCATAAAGTTTTTTCATATTTTGAGGACTCCTTCCAAAAATCAAAAATCCATAATAGCATTATAGCACAACAATAAAAAGCTTCGCAACAAAAATTTTCAATTTCTGCATTTTCCACATTAGATTTTTTTTCATAGGTGTTTGTTTGTTTCAAAATGACGAAACAAGGGTTAAAACTATGAAAATAAATCAATTTAATTTTAAAAAATATTGATTTTATACTCCGCCTTTAGTATAATTAATCTATAACCAAAGACTGAGATTGGACGGTGACTTTTTTGAAGAGAATAATCGCATTAATCCTTGCAAGTATGTTCCTGTTTATCGGTTGCGATTCCGGACCGAAAACCATAAGAAAAATCGACGGCATCGAGTACTATGATGCAAAGGCTGCAGGCGCCGATAAGGAGATAGTAGTTGTGGACAAAATCACCAAAAAAGTGACGGGTAATCACAATGCTTACTTCCCCGAAGACGCAGAGGGCTATTATCTCGACGATATGGTTTTTTATGTCGACGAGGACGTTTTCTACAGAATTCTCTCAAAGCCTTGTCTTGGAACGGGTTCAATAAGATGGACGGGATTCAACGAAAAAGTCAGCTGGCACGGAGATGGGATTGGACCTGACGGCGAGCCCGTTGGAAACGATGGACTCCACGGATATCTTCCTGTTGATAAATTCGACGACCCGTTGTACGTATATATGTGTAAACCGAGTGAACACGAAAACTATCTGGGATACTCTCGTATAAATGCGGGTAATATGTCGCCGCCGGAGGATCGCTTTGTAAACGCTCTTGCTTTTGGTAGTGTTTACGCTAACGTTGAAAAAACCCTCCCCGATGATGCGGAGTTTACGATCTGCATCGGACGAATGAAGTTGATTTATTACACCGACGAAAAAGGCTGGTTCATAGAAAAGGAATGGGATACTCCTTCCACACCCAATAAGCATTATTATCTGCCTTGGGATTTAGAGTGGAAAGGCTTTCCTCCTACGTCGATTTCTAAAGATAGGGTAAACCTCGTTGACGGACACTATGAGGTCAAGTTGACGGGAGCTATGCTCAACGGCAGTTATAGAATGGGAAAACTCAAAGGAGCAGAGGGTGGCGTTCTTCACTTCTGGAGCCCCAGAATACCGCTTGAAAACGGCGGAAGCATAAGAGCTGTTGCCGCAAGCTACGAGTGCTGGATAAAAGAACCCGAGTGGGCAGACTACGTTACGGTGGAAATTGGTGTTGACTGGCGTGACGGCGATGGAGTCGGACAGGAAATATACCAAGCCTTCGTAGGTCACACCTATGCGCTCACAACCGAGCCGAGAGTAATTTTCGGACACACTTGCGGACCTGATGCGTACGACGAGATTATGGATACAGAAAAGGTTCAGAAGCTTCTTGGACTTAAATAAAACCGAAATCGCGCAAGAAAAACTTGCGCGATTTATTTTTTTGAAAAAACATTGATTTTACATCGTAGCTTTAGTATAATGAATTCATAACCGAAAATCGAAATTGGATGGTGATTTTTTTGAAGAGAATAATAGCCCTAATCCTTGCAGGTATGTTCCTTTTTGTTGGTTGCGGTTCTTCTGATAAACCCGAAGAAAACTATATAAGGGAAATTGACGGTGTCAAGTACTATGACGCAAAGGCTGCAGGAGCCGATAAACAGATAATACTTGTCGACCCGTTTACCGGAAAAAGCGCAGGCAACCACAACGACTATTTTCCTGAAGATGCAGAGGGCTATTATCTTGACGATATGATTTTTTATGTCGATGAGGATGTTTTCTACAGAATTCTGGAAAAGCCGTGTGCAGGTACCGGCTCTATAAAGTGGACAGGGTATAACGACCGTGTCAGCTGGCACGGAGACGGCGTCGGACCTGATGGCAAGCCTGCAGGGAACGACTGGTTTGATGGAATCCTTCCTATTGAAAAATTCGACGACCCCTTGTATATCTTTATGTGCAAACCGAGTGAACGCGTAAATTATATGGGCGGTTCTCGTATAAACGCCGGTGTTCAGGTGCCTGGTGCCGACAGATTTGTAAGCATACTCACTATGGGTGCCATCTATAGTAACGTCAATAAACCAATTCCCGATGACGCGGAGTTTACAATCTGTCTCGGACGTATGAAAGTAATATTGTACACCGAGGAAAAAGGATGGTTTGTTGCAAGAGAGTGTGAAACCCCCGCAAAGCCAAACAGCATTTACTACCTGCCGTGGACTTTGGAGTTTAACGGTCTTCCGCCTGCAAAGCTCCCTGACGATAGATTGTCAATTGTTGACGGTCACTATGAAGTAAAGCTTAAAGGTGCTGAGCTTAACGGTAAAGCCGGAAAAGAAAAAGAGAGCGAATTTAAAGTAGATGGAAGCGTGCTTCATTTCTGGAGCCCAAAAACACCTGTTGAAAATGCCGGTGACATAAAAGCAATTGCAGTAAGCTATGAATGTTGGGTAAAGGAACCTGAGTGGGCTGAGTATCTCGTAGCTGAGATTGGAGCCGATTGGTACGACGCAGATAATAATATTACTCAGGCTTTCATAGGTCATAACTATGCTATCACAACCGAACCCCGAGTAATCTTTGGCCACACGGCAGGCCCAGATATGTACGACGAGATTATGGATACCGAAAAGGTTCAGGAACTTCTTGGACTTAAATAAAAACCAAACCGTGCAAGAAAATTCTTGCACGGTTTATTTTAATTAAAGCTGTCTGAAGGTGTGAGAACTATTTTTTCGTCCTGAACGTCAAGCTTTACTGCTACGGGTAGGTTGTCGGCATTGTTGACAATTTCAAAAGCAATAATATCCTCGATGTGCTTTCTGATAACCTGTCGCAGCTCTCTTGCTCCGCTCTTTCTGGAGTCAGCTTTCTTAACAATAAAATCAAGCACGGCGTCTGTGTAATCAAGACGGATACCTTTCTGCATCAAAGGCTCTCTGAGCTCCTCAACCATAAGCTTTGCAATCTTTACAAAATCCTCGTCGGAAAGGGGAGAGAAAGCAACGATTTCGTCCACACGGCCAATGAATTCGGGCCTCAGGAATTCTCTGAGCGCTTTGGTGGCTTTGTCCTTTGCAATCTCGGTTTGCGACTTTCCAAAACCAACCGAAGCGTCGTTTCTGTTGCTTCCTGCGTTCGAGGTCATAACGATGACAGTATTTTCAAAGTTTACGGTTCTGCCGTGAGCATCGGTGATGCGTCCCTCGTCAAGAATCTGCAAAAGTATGTTCATAACGTCGGGGTGCGCCTTTTCAATCTCGTCAAATAGGATTACCGAATACGGCTTTCTGCGAACCTTCTCGGTGAGCTGTCCTGCCTCATCATATCCTACGTAACCGGGAGGAGAACCGACTATCCTTGAAACCGCAAACTTTTCCATAAACTCCGACATATCAAGTCTGATAAGAGGGTCAACGGTATTGAAAAGCTCCTTTGCGAGAACCTTAACAAGCTCGGTTTTTCCAACACCGGTAGGACCTACGAAGATGAAGGATGCAGGGCGTTTTCTCGGACTTATCTGTGCTCTTGAACGGCGGATTGCCGCGCAAACAAGATCAACCGCCTCGTCTTGACCGATAATCTTTTCCTTGAGTACCTTGTCAAGATTTGCTATGCGTCCAAGCTCGTTTTCCTTTATTTTGGAAGCGGGAATTCCTGTCCAAAGCTCAATAACTCTCGAAACGTCATCATCGGTGACCTTCATAGAAAAAGCCTTGTCGCGAAGCTCGTCTTGACGGGAATTTATCCTCAGTATCTCGGCCTTTATCTGTGCAATACGCTCGTAGTTAATGGAGCCTTCTTTGTCGGGATTTTCCTGAATGCTTTTTTCTTCCTGCTCAAGGTCGTAAAGCTGTGCGGAGAGCTTTTCATATTCCGCAAGCTCCTTGTTTTTAAGAGAAGCGCAGGAACAAGCCTCGTCCAAAAGGTCGATGGCTTTGTCGGGCAAAAATCTGTCTGTGATATATCTTTCCGATAGAATAACACAGTCTCGTATTATCTTGTCAGCAATGCTTACCTTGTGGAAATTCTCATAATGCTGCTTTACTCCAAGCAATACGTCAATGGAATCCTCTATGTTGGGCTCTTCAACAACTACGGATTGAAATCTTCTTTCAAGCGCCGCGTCCTTTTCAATATATTTTCTATATTCGTTGAAGGTCGTAGCACCTATCACCTGAATTTCACCGCGCGACAGGGCAGGCTTCAGAATATTTGCGGCATTCATACTGCCTTCGGAATCTCCCGTGCCGACGAGATTGTGTACCTCATCGATGAAAAGAATTATGTTTCCTTCAGCTTTGACCTCGTCAATAAGACCTTTAACACGGCTTTCAAACTGACCTCTGAACTGCGTTCCTGCAACGAGAGCGGTAAGGTCAAGAAGATGCAATTCCTTTCCCATAAGCTTGGGCGGAACGTCACCGCTTGCCATACGTAGAGCAATGCCTTCGGCTATGGCAGTCTTTCCGACACCGGGCTCGCCGATAAGACAGGGGTTGTTCTTCGTTCTGCGGTTAAGAATCTGCAAAACGCGATATATCTCTTTGTCACGGCCTATGATTCTGTCAATCTTCCCGTCAGAAGCCTTTTGGGTGAGATTGGTGCAGTAAGTGTCAAGGAACTTTCTCTTTTTGGTTTTTTGCTCCTTTTTGTCTGCACTGCCTTGCTTAGCTTCGGCTTTTTCACTGCTGTCAGATGCGGTGTTCATAAAAGGCATAGGCATAGCACCGCCCATTTCAAAGCCGTCAAAGCCATCCATCTGCGCGGCAAATGCATCGGCGTCCTGACCGTACATCGCTTCAATGTCTTCGTCGGAGAGTCCCATCTTCTCGATGAGATCGGTAACCTGCTTTATGCCAAGCTCTTTTGCGCATATCATACAATAGCCCTTGTCCACCTGCTTGCCGTTTTCAAAACCGCTCATAAAGACAACAGCCATCCGTTTTTTACATTTGGAACATACCATATATAACACATCCAATCGGTTGCCAGTAATCAAAATTACTCAATACCGTAATGATATTGAGTATATATTTTTTGCGAAAATCCGCATTATTATCATACACCAAAGTTGTGTACATACCGTTACGATTATTTTGATTTCTTTTTAAGTTTAAAGAATTCAGGTATGTACATAGCAAGGGTAAATAACATATAGACAGTAATGGCTCCAATTAAAATGAGTATTCCGTCCTCGGTGAGAAGGTTTGGAAAGGCAATAATAACGAAGGTTGCGGCATAGAACAGCAGAGTTCCGATTTTGCCAAACCACTTTGAAGAAGCCATTGGGATTTTGTTTTTGAGGATGATAATTCCGCCTATCAGCATAGCAAGCTCTTTGGCAAAGTATACAGCAACAACGAACAGAAGCTTGGGATGTTTTATAACCAATGCCGCAAGAATAGCAATCTGAGTGGTTTTGTCAGCAAATGGGTCGAGTATCTTTCCAAGCTCGCTTGTCATCTTGTATTTGCGCGCAATATACCCGTCAAGCACGTCGGTAATTCCTGATACAAGGAGAATCAAAGCAGATATTATAAAATACGGCTGTGAGTCCTGAGTGAGATAAACTATCAGGAAAATCGGAATCAAAAAAATTCTGAAGAGAGATAAAATGTTTGGAATAGTCATAGCAAGCCTCTGAAATTCAAATTAAAAAATTGAAATATGTAAGAGCTGGAGAAATCTGCAAACGTCAGTCCAAAAAGATTTCCGCCCGCTGCCGTGGTAACGAATTCAATGGTTATCTTTACGAGATAGAGGATGATAACAGCCTCGATTGCGCCGATAACGCCACCCAAGAAGGTGTTTATGGGCCCGATTACAGGTATCTTTTTGACTCCCTTGAAAAGCCCTGCAAGTAGCTTCACAATGAGCATACAAAGCAGGAAGATAACAATAAAGGACAGTGCAATCAGCATAGTCATAACTACAGGTCCGACAACGTCCTGAGTAAGCTGCAGAGCAACAGTTTCCGAAGTGCGAAGCGGATCGCTGAACGCAGAGTTCAAAAGCTCGGGGTCAACCGAACCGAGTATTGACTGCAACGACTCGGGAAGAGAAGCGAAAAGCTCAGAATAAGACGAAGAAAGTGAAGGCGTATAGTTTTCCAGAGCGGAAAGCACAGCGCTATATATCTTGTCTTGAATCAATCCGTTGTATACGTAATCTGCAACAACCGTGCAAAATGCTTTGGCAACGAAAGCCGAAACAATCCATCCTATGAAGGAAACAACACCGGATAAAAATCCTTTTTTAGCGGAAACCGCCACCATAATTATAATTAAAGCAAGCGCAATGAGATCAAAAATCAAAGAAACCATAAATTCACTGCCTTTTCTTAAATACTATTATTAGATTATTGTAGCACAAACCGCAGGCATTTTCAATAACCAAATCATTAAGAAAAGAATAATATGGTATTGGAAATCCCCAAAAATAAAAAAGGAGCAGTATGACTATGAGCAATGATTTGTGTGGCGCTTGCGCATACGAAAATGACGAAAAAAAGCTGTCGTGCTTACCTATAGCCATGGCGTATGTTCCGATGCAGAGGTTTCAGGAGTTGTATAACCCCGAAACAGCCCTCTGCGCCGGAACGTTATTCAAGGAACTTGATAAACCCTTCTTGGGATCGGAGGTAAGAAGATGAACGAGAAACAAAGACTTTGCCTCAAACGCATAAGAATATGCGACTTTGTCCTCTACGAGCTGGCGCTGTTTTTGGATACACACCCAAAATGCTGTGAAGCACTTGAGCTGTTTAACAAATACAACGAGATGCGTTGCAATGCGGTAGAGGAGTATACGAAACATTTTGGCCCGCTTGTGATGAAGGATTCCGATTCCACACAAAAATGGTGCTGGATAAACGGACCTTGGCCGTGGGAAAGGGAGGCAAACTGATATATGTGGATATATGAGAAAAAACTACAATACCCCGTAAAGATTACACGCCCGAATGCAAAGCTTGCAAAGGCGATAATCAGTCAGCTCGGCGGTCCCGACGGCGAGATGGCGGCGGCAAACCGCTATATGAGTCAGCGCTATACTATGCCCTATAATGAGGCAATAGGAGCACTCACTGACATAGCTACAGAGGAAATGGCGCATCTGGAAATGGTGAGCGCCATACTCTATCAGTTGACAAAGGATCTCTCTATCGAAGAGATAAAAAGGAGCGGGTTTGATACCTACTTTGTAGATCACACCACCGCAATCTATCCTGTTTCTGCGGCAGGCGTGCCTTTCACCGCCGCATACTTCCAGTCAAAAGGCGACGTGATAACAGACCTCACGGAAGATATGGCAGCAGAACAAAAAGCAAGAACAACGTACGACAACATCCTTCGCCTTGCAGATGACCCCGATGTCCGTGACCCTATTAAGTTTTTGCGCCAAAGAGAAATCGTGCATTTCCAGAGATTCGGCGAAGTGCTTAGACTCTCCAACGACAGAATGAATTGCAAAAACTTCTACGCCTTCAATCCCGAGTTTGATAAATGTAAATAGCATAAAGGGGCTTTCAAAAGCCCCTTTATGTTGAGAAGCAAAATAAAACGGAGTATTTACAAAATACTTCGTTTTTTGCTGTTTTATACTGTTGCTATTTGAAAAAATGTGATATAATTATACCAATAAGCACACGAAAGAGGACAAGCTGTGAAGTATATCTCTTATTCAACCGCGGAAACCGAGAAATTTGCTGCGGAATTTGCAAAAAATATAAAGAACGGCGACTGCATTGCGTTTGTCGGCGGAATGGGAATGGGCAAAACTGCTTTTGTCAGAGGGCTTTCAAAGGGGCTCGAGCTCAAAGGCGAGGTCTGCAGTCCAACCTTTTCGCTTGTAAACGAATACAGGTCGCAAAGAATGACTTTATATCACTTTGATATGTATAGAATAACTTCGCTCGATGACCTCTATTCAACGGGCTTTTTTGACTATCTTGACACCGATGCGATTTTGGCGGTTGAATGGAGCGAAAACGTAACCGACGCTCTGCCCGAAAACACAATCTATATAACAATAAACAGAATTGACGATAATACAAGAGAAATTGAGATAACAGGAGATGAACGCTTTGAAGATACTTGCGGTTGATACCTCTGCAAAAGCGGCTTCTGCGTCGGTGGTGGAAGACGGAAAAATAATCGCCGAATCCTATATAAACACAAAAATCACCCACAGCCAAACAATACTTCCTATGGTAAAGAGTATGCTCGAGGCGTGCGGACAAACTATCGAGCAGATAGATGCGTTTGCGGTTTCTGTGGGCCCGGGATCCTTCACAGGTCTCAGAATAGGAATATCGCTCGTGAAAGGCTTGGCATTTTCTACACAGAAAAAATGCGTCCCCGTTTCAACACTTGAAGCGCTTTGCCACAACGTTTCTGCAGTAGGCAGAATCTGCGCGGTGATGGATGCAAGGTGCTCGCAGGTTTATACGGCAACGTTTGATTTTGACGGCGAAAAATATACGAGAATTACCGAAGATGAGGCAATTTCCTTGGTACAGCTCGAGGAAAATGTAAAAAATTGCAAAAACCCCGTTATTTTTGTTGGAGATGGCGCAGAAATGTGCTATAATAAGCTAAAGGACACCTGTGACAACGTTCTTCTTGCGTCAGAAAACGTGAGATTTCAAAGAGCCTCTTCTGTCGCTTTCGTAGCGGAAGGGATGCTTGAAGAAGGAAAAGCAGTCTCTGCAGAGGAACTGGTTCCTTCGTATCTGCGTCTTCCTCAGGCACAGAGAGAACGTATTGCAAAAATGGGTTAAGGAGAGATAAAAATGATTGCTATTGCAGCTGACCATGGCGGTTTTGCCCTTAAAGAAGAGGTAAAAGCATATCTTGACAGCAAGAATATAGCCTATAAGGATTTTGGAACCTACACCACAGAATCCTGTGATTATCCACAGATGGCAAAGATGGCGTGCCTTGCTGTTACAAGCGGAGAATGCGAAAAGGCACTGCTTTTCTGCGGAACAGGAATTGGAATTTCGATGGCGGCAAACAAAATAAAAGGAATCAGAGCTGCATGTTGCTCCGATTATTTCAGTGCAAAATACACAAGACTTCACAATGACGCAAACGCTCTTTGCCTCGGCGGCAGAGTTGTAGGCGCAGGACTTGCGATAGAGCTCGTTGACGTTTTCCTGAACACAGAGTTTGAAGGCGGCAGACACGAGAGAAGAGTCAACCAGATAACTGAACTTGAAAATCTATAATTCTTTCAAAACGAGAGGAGTATAAAACTATGGAACCCTTTATCATGGACCACCCGCTGATTCAGCACAAAATCACACTTCTCAGAAACAAGAACACAGGTACAAAGCAGTTCAGAGAGCTTGTCGAAGAGATAGCTACGCTTATGTGTTACGAAGCAACAAGAGACCTTCCTTTGAAAGAGGTAGAGGTTGAAACACCTATTTGCAGAGCAAAAACAAAGGTTGTTTCTGGCAGAAAGCTTGCTTTTGTTCCCATCCTCAGAGCAGGTCTTGGAATGGTTGACGGCGTGTTGAGCCTTGTTCCTTCCGCAAAGATAGGACATATAGGACTTTACCGCGACCCTGAAACTGCGAAACCCGTTGAGTATTACTGTAAGCTTCCGGCTGATATTCATGAGCGTGACGTAATTGTTCTTGACCCGATGCTTGCAACAGGAGGATCTGCGGTAGATGCAATCCGTATGCTCAAGGAGAAGGGCGCGAAGAATATAAAATTTATGTGCATAATCGCTGCTCCCGAGGGAATAAAGGCGTTGTCTGAGAGCCACCCCGATGTTCAGATATATGCAGCATCAAAGGACGAATGTCTGAACGACCATATGTACATCGTTCCCGGTCTCGGTGATGCCGGTGACAGAATTTTCGGAACAAAGTAAAGACGCGCTTTGAAAGAAACCGCAGTTCTATTAATAATAGCCTGCATCTTTATCGCTCTCACCGTCGGTCAGATAGCAGTTGCGTCTTCTGATACTATATCCGTAAACGTCCGTGATAATGAAAGCTTTACTTCTTCTGCGGTTGAGGAAACCTCTTCTGCGAGAATAGAACTGATAAACATAAACACGGCGTCAGAAGACCTTTTGTGTGAAATTAACGGGATAGGCGAAACATTGGCTCAAAGGATAGTCGAATATCGGGAAACCAAAGGCCCATTTACCAATATCGAAGATTTGATGAACGTTTACGGTATCGGCGAGGCTATACTTGAAAAGATGAAGCCGTTTATAACGGTGTAGGCTTGACATCTCAGGCAGAAAAGACCCACGCAAGAAATGCCCTAATCGGCAAATCCTGCGTGGGTCATTTTTCCGTCACAAATCCTGACAACACGCGGAATTTCAGAAGCAATTCCCATATCGTGAGTTATCATAATTACTGTGTGCCCGTTTTTATTAAGATTATTTAGAATTTGAATAATTTCATCGCCCGATGATGAATCAAGGTTGCCTGTCGGTTCATCGGCAAGAATTATGGGCGGAGAAGAAGCAATTGCCCTTGCAATAGCCACTCGTTGCTGTTGTCCGCCGGACATTTGAGAGGGTAGGTGAGCGAGCCTGCTTGCAAGCCCCACCTTCTCCAAGGCTGATTTAGCAAGGCGCATTCTTTCGATTTTTGAAAAACCGCGATATAAAAGCGGCATTTCAACGTTTTCCAATGCAGAAAGATTAGGTATAAGATTGAATCCCTGGAAGATAAACCCAATCATATTACCGCGCACAGCGCTAAGCTGAGAATCCGATAGGGAGGAAACGTCGATACCGTCGAGTTTGTATGTTCCTTCAGAAGGAGTGTCTAAGGTTCCGATTATGTTCATCAGAGTGGATTTTCCGGAACCGGATTTGCCTACTATGGCTACATAGTCACCTCGGTTTATAGTCAGGTTTATGTTGTCAAGAGCTCGCACCTCACTGCATCCGCCTTGATATATTTTGCTTACTCCTGTTAGCTCTATCATAACTCCACATCCTTTTATATGGTTATTATGTTGACAAAACTCGTAATAATACGGGAGTGTCAAATAAAAAGTGTGTTGAATAGCATAAAATAACGATATAAACGGAGGAAAAATATGAAAACTGAATATGTAGATTTCTTTATGGGCGCAAATACGCCTGTTGGCTTCGTTTCAAGATATGACCAGATATCACAAGATTCAAATATCAAAAAAATATACGTAATAAAGGGCGGAGCGGGAACAGGAAAATCGACGTTGATGAAAAAGATAGGGGAGGCTTGCTCAGAAAGCGGAGGCGTCATTGAAAGGATACACTGTTCGTCCGACCCCGATTCACTTGACTGCGTGATGGTAGGAAAAAGAGGATTTGCAATTCTTGACGGAACTCCGCCTCATCCTATGGAACCGCAATATCCCGGTGCGTTTGAAAAGCTTGTAAACCTGTATCCCTGTTGGGACGAGGCAAAGCTTGAGAAATCACTCGATGAAATAAAGAGCTGTGTTGCAGAATATACCGGATATCACAAAAAGGCTTGCAACTATCTGTATATAGTTGCATCCCTGCTTAAAAGTAATATGCTGATTGCTCAGGAATATACGGATTATGACAAGATTAATAGGTATGTGAACCGTATTGTTAAAAAGGAGTTTCTAAAGGCAAGCGGAGAAAAAGCAGAAGAAAAGATACGATTTTTTAGTGCAGTAACCCCAAAAGGTGTAAAGTTTTATGACGTTACAGCGAAAGCTCTGTGCGATAAGATATATGTAATAGAAGATGATATTGGCGCAGTTTCAAAATATATGTTAGGTGAGATAAGAAAAGCGGCGCTTGCACGTAATTTCAGCATAATAAGCGGATATTGCGTCACTTCACCACACGAAAAGCTCGAACACATAATCATTCCGAAGCTGAAGCTCGCCTTTTTAACCTCAAATAAATTCCACAGAGTAGAATACTTAAAACCACAAAAACGTGTAAAGGCATCTAATTTTACAGATGTTGCTGAACTTAATAATAAAAAGAACTATATCACCTTCAATAAAAAGGCATCAAAGAGCTTTTTAGAAGAAACTGTAAGGTGTATGCAGGAGGCTAAAAAGCATCATGATGCCCTTGAAAGCTTTTACATACCCTGTGTGGATTTTGATGAGGTCAATAAAATACAAGATGGTTTGTTAGATAAGCTTAATATAAAAAAGTCCTCTGATTGAAATCAGAGGACTTTTGATGTTTATTGTGGATACTTAATTAGTATTTCATTGCTGTTGTAAGCAGGAGCATGTAGTCGAATATATTTGTCTTCAAAGGATAGGGTGTAGTTTCCGAATTGATGTTCCTTGTTGTCAGTTTCGACTCCGGTGCTGTGAATATAACGGTAAAATACTCCAGAGACTTTTTTGTAGACTTGTAGCGATGTGCTTGTAAAACTTTCTTTTTCCTCAACCACGACGGTGTGGACGGCATCTTCCGAAATGTGCTCGGTGTATCTGTATACAGGCAGAAAAGCTACAGTAAGCAAAATAGCTTCTGCCACTACTAAAAATGCCACTGGAACAACAAAAAAGACACTTTTGAATCCGCGTGTGCAGAAAAGAAAAATCGAAAACGACAGCACTCCTATTACACTCAGTATAGCGAGTATTTGACTTGTTGAAAGCGAACCCATAATCACATAAAGATTGAAGAAGGAAGCTATAACCGTCAAAGAAAGTATCAAAGCGACAGAAATGATAGAAAGGCACAACGAGATTTTTGATATGACCTTCATCGTTTTGCCTCGTTATCTGAAGATAACTTTTCATCAATAGCCGCAGCTGCAGTTTTTCCTGCGCCCATTGCAAGAATTACAGTTGCCGCACCGGTTACAGCATCGCCGCCGGCATATACACCGTCTCTTGTTGTAGCCATCTTCTCATCAACGACAAAGCAACCCCACTTGTTTGTTTCAAGACCCTCGGTGGTTGAACGTATCAGAGGGTTGGGCGAAGTGCCGATAGACATAATGACGGTATCAACGTCAATGACAAACTCCGAACCTTTCACGGCGATAGGTCTGCGTCTTCCGCTTTCATCAGGCTCGCCAAGCTCCATTTTGATGCATTCCAAGCCAGATACTTCGCCGTTCTCGTTGCCTAACACGCGAAGAGGATTGGTCAGCTCACAAAGAACAATTTCTTCCTCTTTTGCGTGATGTATTTCTTCCAAACGAGCAGGCATTTCAGCTTCGGAACGACGGTAAACGATATAAACGTTTTCTGCACCCAGGCGCTTTGCACATCTTGCAGCATCCATGGCAACGTTTCCGCCGCCTACAACTGCAACGCTTTTGCTTTCCATAATGGGAGTGTCATATTCGTCAAGATAGGCTTTCATAAGGTTTGTTCTGGTGAGATATTCGTTGGCAGAGTAAACACCTATCAGCGATTCTCCTTCAATTCCCATAAAATTGGGAAGTCCTGCACCCGAGCCTATGAACACGGCCTCGTATCCCATTTCCATAAGCTCGTCAATGGAAAGAATTTTACCGATAACCATATCGGTTTTAATTTCAACACCCATTTTCTCAAGCTTCTCGATTTCCTTCGCAACAATAGCTTTTGGAAGTCTGAATTCGGGAATACCATACATAAGAACTCCGCCTGCTGTATGGAAGGCTTCGAAAACGGTGACCTCATATCCTTTTTTAGCAAGGTCTCCTGCACAGGTGAGTCCTGCAGGACCTCCGCCTATAACAGCAACCTTGTGGCCGTTTTTTTCAACGGCGGGGGGAGCATCGGTTTCGTGAGCCATATTATAGTCTGCAGCAAATCTCTCGAGTCTTCCTATTGCAACAGCTTCACCTTTGATGGCTCTCACACACTTGCTTTCACACTGAGACTCCTGAGGACATACTCTTCCGCATACGGCGGGGAGGGCGTTGGTTTGGGAGATAATATCGTATGCTCCGCTGAAATCACCGCTTGCGATTTTTGCGATAAAATCAGGTATCTGCACGTTAACGGGACAACCCTGCACACAAGGCATATGCTTGCAGTTAAGGCAACGTGTTGCCTCCTCGATTGCCATCTCTTCTGTATATCCAAGGGATACTTCTTTGAAATTTTTGTTTCTTATCGTAGGTTCCTGCTCGGGCATAGCAACCTTTTTAAGCGACATATTAGCCATTGTTTGCACCTCCAAAAAGACGGCAATGATGCTGTGAGTTGTGCTCCTCTTGCTTTTTATAGAAGCGGTTGCGAAGCATGAGCTCGTCGAAATCTACAAGATGTCCGTCAAAGTCAGGGCCGTCAACGCATGCGAATTTAATCTCTCCGCCAACGGTGACACGACATCCTCCGCACATACCTGTGCCGTCAATCATTATTGGATTCAAGCTCACAAGCGTTTTAACTGCATACGGCTTTGTCGTGAGCGAAACAAACTTCATCATAGGAACGGGGCCGATCGCAACAACAAGGTCATAGTCGGAATCCTTGTCCAGAACGGCTTTGAGGGCGTCGGTTACAAAACCCTTTGTACCGTAGCTTCCGTCGTCTGTCGTTATAGTCAGTGTATCCGAGACAGCCTTGAATTCATCTTCAAGAATTACTATGTCGCGATTTCTGAATCCTGCGATGACGTCAACCTTCGCACCCTGCTCATGCAGAGCCTTTGCAACGGGAAATGCAATTGCGCATCCCACACCGCCGCCGACAACGATTGCTTTTTTAACGCCCTCAACCTCTGTGGGACGGCCCAAAGGACCTACAAGGTCAAGAATGCTGTCGCCTTCGTTGAGCTCGGAAAGCATCTGTGTTGAGCTGCCAACAACCTGAAAAATTATGGTAATGGTACCATTATCTTTGTCGGTATCAGCGATAGTGAGCGGAACTCTTTCTCCGTATTCATCAATTCTGAAAATGATAAACTGTCCTGCTTTTGCTTTTTGGGCAATAAGCGGAGCGTCAAACTTAATCAGTACGACCTGATCGTTAAGCTGTTTTTTGCAGACTATTTTAAACAAAACTATCCCTCCGTCTAAAATGGTGTGTTTTTAAAAAGCGTGGCACAGCGCTATAACCGTGCCACGACTAATTAGAACTCGAGTTTTTCTCTTATGAATTCAGTGAGTTTTTCTATCGGAATTCTCTCCTGAGCCATAGTGTCTCTGTCACGAACGGTAACGCAATTGTCCTCTTCGCTGTCAAAGTCGTATGTAATGCAGAAGGGTGTGCCGATTTCATCCTGACGGCGATAACGCTTGCCGATTGAACCTGCATCATCGTAGTCTATCATAAAGTCCTTGGCGAGCATTGCATATACCTTCTGTGCAGACTCGTTGAGCTTTTTGGAAAGAGGAAGAACACAAGCCTTGAAAGGCGCGAGAGCAGGGTGAAGGTGAAGAACCACTCTGGTGTCGTTCTCGCCAACAAGCTCCTCATCGTAAGCTTCGCAAAGGAAGGCGAGAGTTACGCGGTCAGCACCCAAAGAAGGCTCAACTACATAAGGAATATACTTTTCGTTTGCCTCCTGATCGAAGTATTCAAGGGATTTGCCCGAATGCTCGATGTGCTGCTTGAGGTCGAAGTCGGTTCTGTCGGCAATTCCCCAAAGTTCACCCCAACCAAACGGGAAAAGGAATTCAATGTCGGTTGTTCCCTTGGAATAGTGTGAAAGCTCCTCGGGGTCGTGGTCACGCATCTTTATGTTTTCTTCCTTGATGCCAAGGTTAAGGAGCCAGTTTTTGCAATAATCCTTCCAATAAGCAAACCACTCAAGGTCTGTGCCGGGCTTGCAGAAGAATTCAAGCTCCATCTGCTCAAACTCACGAATTCTGAAGATGAAGTTTCCGGGAGTAATTTCGTTTCTGAAGGATTTACCAACCTGTCCAATACCGAAGGGAAGCTTCTTTCTCGTTGTTCTTTGAACGTTAGCGAAGTTTACGAATATTCCCTGCGCTGTTTCGGGACGGAGATAGAGCTCACTCTTAGCGTCCTCGGTAACACCCTGGAAGGTTTTGAACATAAGGTTGAATTGTCTTATGTCTGTGAAATTTGTGCTTCCACAATCGGGACACGCAATTTTGTTTTCTTTGATAAATTCCATCATTTGAGCATTGCTCCAGCCGTTTGGAACAGCGTCTGACTGCTGCTCAATGAGCTGGTCAGCTCTGTGACGGGTCTTACAATCCTTGCAATCCATAAGAGGATCGGAAAATCCGCCAACGTGACCGGAAGCCACCCAGGTCTGGGGATTCATAAGAATAGCCGCATCAAGACCAACGTTGTAGGGCGATTCCTGTACAAACTTTTTCCACCAAGCGCGCTTGATGTTGTTTTTAAACTCCACACCGAGAGGACCATAGTCCCAGCTGTTTGAAAGTCCGCCGTAGATTTCACTTCCTGGGTATACAAAGCCTCTGCCTTTACAGAGGGCGACAATTTTGTCCATAGTTTTTTCAGAATTAGCAAGCATGACAAAGCCTCCGAATAAATTAAACATTATTATATATTTTACCTTTATATTCAAGCTAAGTCAACAGTTTTAGGAGAGTATCGCGAAAATAATTTATTTTTTTTGCGAAAACTATTGATTTTATGATTTCTTTTTGCTAAAATAGGTGTGTTGACTTAAAGATAGTTGTTATCAAGGAGGTGCAGACAATGGCAAAATGCGATATCTGCGGAAAAGGTGTTACATTCGGTATCAAGGTTTCACATTCACACAGACGTTCAAATAGAACATGGAAACCCAATGTAAGAAGAGTAAAGGCAGTAGTTGACGGTACTCCGTGCCACATTTACGCCTGCACCCGTTGCTTGCGTTCTAACAAAGTAACGAGAGCTGTCTGATAAGACCGAATTGTAAAAAGGGACTGCATTGCAGTCCCTTTTTGTCATATATTAACGGATTTTAACAATATTCTTCAAAAAAAGTTCACCATTCGCTTTGAGTTTGGTATATAATATAAAGTAAGAAAATGGACAAACAGGAGGACACGATATGACTGCAAATAAGATACTTGTTTGTGATGACGATAAGAATATATGCGAGCTGTTAAGACTGTATCTTGAAAAAGACGGATATACAACAGTGATTGCAAATGACGGCGAACAAGCTCTTGAAAAGTTTCGCAGTGAACAACCGGAGCTGATACTGCTTGACATAATGATGCCGAAGCTCGACGGATGGCAGGTTTGCCGTGAGATAAGGAAAAAGTCCGATTGCCCAATAATTATGATAACCGCAAAGGGAGAAACCTTTGATAAGGTGCTTGGACTTGAACTCGGCGCTGACGACTACGTCACAAAGCCCTTTGACCCCAAGGAAATAATAGCGAGAATAAAAGCGGTAATGCGTCGCACACACCCTGTGGCGCAAGAGAATAACGAGCCTTCGAAAGAAGTAAAGTTCGATAATCTCGTTGTTAATATGACAAAATACGAGCTCAAGGTTTCCGGTAAAGCCGTTGATACACCGCCAAAAGAATTGGAGCTTCTTTTCTATCTTGCAAGCAATCCTAACCACGTATTTACCCGTGACCAGTTGCTTGATAAGGTTTGGGGCTTTGAATATTACGGCGACTCCAGAACCGTTGACGTACACATCAAGAGACTAAGAGAAAAACTCGAAGGAGTTTCTGAACAGTGGTCGCTCAAAACCGTATGGGGCGTAGGATACAAATTTGATGTAAAGGAATAGTCGTTTTGGTATGGGCAAACAGAAAAGTATTTTTTCAAAATATTTTATAATCTGTGCTGCTTGCGTGACACTCAGTGTTATCGTGCTCGGAATCGTGCTTTTGTTTTTTTCAACACAGCACTTCCGACAGGAACGGTACGATTTGCTTGGCAAAAACGCCGATAATGCTGCGAGTATCACCGTGGCTAATTATGCCTCAAACTCGTATCACCATCTCGACTATCAGACAATATATAACGGATACAGGCTTCTTGCGATTGCATCCGATACAGAGATTTTTTTCACCGATTTTACAGGAAGAACCCTCGTTTGCTCACACGGCACTTCCTGTGTTCACACCACGTATACCGTTTCTGAGAATGTTTTGAGTCAGGTTTTGAAGGGCGAATACAGCGAAATGGGGAAGCTCGGAGGTATGTATAAAAGCGCCTACTACACCGTGGCAAAACCCGTTCTTCTGAAAGACGGAACCCCGATTGGCATAGTATTCGTATCGAATTCTGCCAAATCAATGACAGACCTTATAAACAAATTCACAAAAACCGTTGTTGCGTGTGTGCTGATTATCTTGCTGATAGCGTTTATAATGGTGTATGCGGTTACCGCTCGTCTTGTAAGACCTATAAGGCAGATGGTTAAAGCGACGAGAAGCTTTTCAAAAGGAGATTTCACCCAGCGAATATCCGTTTCCGACGACAGAGAAATAGGAGAGCTTGCACTTTCCTTTAACAGTATGGCGGAGGATTTGGCTTTGCTCGAATCTTCTCACCGTAGCTTTGTCGCCAACGTTTCGCACGAGCTCAAAACCCCAATGACCGCTATAATCGGTTTTGTTGAGGGAATACTCGACGGAACGATTCCTCCCGAACAGCACGAGCACTATCTGCACATAGTTCTTGATGAGTCCAAAAGGCTTTCGATAGTAGTTCGCTCAATGCTAAATATCGCAAGGATAGAAACGGGCGAGAATAAACTCGAAATTACAAGCTTTGATATAAACGACGTAGTCTGTCAGGCGCTCTTTCCTTTCGAAAAGAAGATAGAGGAAAAACGCCTTGATATAAGAGGACTCGAAATTGACGGAAAGATAATGGTTGATGCCGACAAAGGACTCATCCATCAGGTTGTATACAATTTGATTGATAACGCCGTAAAGTTCGCTTCAGAGGACGGCTATATTGAGTTTAGATATATCGTCGATAAGAATACAGCCTATATTTCCGTGGTCAATTCCGGCGAAGGCATATCCCCTGAAGAATGTCGGTATATCTTTGATAGATTTTATAAAAGTGATAAATCAAGAAGCGTAGACAAACAGGGCGTCGGACTTGGACTCCATATCGCAAAATCAATTGTAAAGCTTCACGGCGGAGATATCAGAGTCAGAAGCGAACAGGGAAAATATACAGAGTTTTGTTTCACGCTCCCTTCTGTACAGACGAAAAATCATCACAAATAGTGTAAATAATTTTAATATGGCGTTTATTTTATCTTAATATTTTATAGTTATAATTTAGACAAACCTAAATCGGAGGTCGTATATGTACGATAATAATGAAAACAATGAATTAAATAGACAACAGGAGACACAACAGGAAAATCAAAATCCTCAGCCTTCTGCGCCGCAAATGCCACCACCACCGCCGCCGGCACCCTACGGCGGATACTATCAGAGCGGGGGACAGTACAGAAGTAACTCAGAACAACAAAACAGCGGCTACAACTGGAATCTTAACGATTACAGCGGATATTCAAACACCCCCAAAAATCCCAAAAAGAAAAATGGATTTAAGGTGTTTGCGATCGTTGTGTGTTGCATTTTGTTCGTGTCTGCTATAGCATTCGGTGTGGCAGGACTTAACGCCCTGGTCGTTAACGTAGACTCAACATCTTCTGACACAACTCAAACTGTAAGCAATGAAGCACCTGAACTTGTGATAAATAATAAGCCAACCAATCCTGCAGGAAGTGTTGATGATGCCTCTTCGCTTTCCGGTGAGCGTGTATACGAGAAGGTGAGCCCGTCTGTAGTCGGAATCGTGGTTTATTCTTCCCAGACTAACACTACCCCTTCCGGCGAGGGCTCGGGAATAATAATTTCTTCCGATGGATATATAGTCACAAACGAACACGTTGTTGACGAAGCCAAGCTTATAGAGGTAGTTCTCAACAATGGCGAGCGATATACGGCAAAGCTCATGGGATATGATAAGCAGACTGATCTTGCAGTTATAAAGATAGATGCTGAAAATCTTGTCAAAGCAGAGCTTGGCAACTCCGACGAACTCAAGCCCGGTGAGGTGGTTTATGCTATTGGAAATCCCGGTGGTATGGAGTTTGCAAGCAGTATAACAAACGGAATCATAAGCGGTGTTGACCGCCTGATAACAAACAGTTCCACAGGATATGTCATGAACTGCATACAGACAAGTGCCGCTATCAACCCCGGAAACTCGGGCGGTGCACTTGTTGACGGCTATGGCAGAGTTGTGGGTATAAGCGTTGCGAAGATTTCAAGCACCTCGTATGAAGGTATGGGCTTTGCTATTCCTATAAGTGACTGTGTAGAGCTTATTGAGGACCTCATCGAGTACGGATATATCAAAGGCAGACCTCTTCTTGGAATCACGTATCAGTCAATCTCGTCTCAGGTAGCACAGTATTACAGAATTCCTGCAGGACTTTTGGTTCAGAGTATCGACCCTGAAAGCGATGCGTATGCAAAGGGACTAAGACCTGGAGACACGATAACCGAAATAAACGGTCAGAGTGTAGAATCCGCTTCTGAGGTCTTTGCGATAATGCAAAAGTGCAAGGCAGGGGATACGATAAAGCTTAAAGTTTATCGTAAAGGCTATACCTCTGAAATGTCGGTTGTTTTGGGCGAGAACGATGGCCGCGACACGTCTAACTATATTTCGGATGACCAGACCTCGTCAAACGACGGTCAAGGCAACTACCCCAATAATAATCAGGGCGGATATTACGGAGATTTCTTTGATGATCCCTTCGGATTCTTCCCGTTTGGATAATTAAAAAGAATTTAAAAAGGCTGTGCAGAATCTCTGCACAGCCTTTTTTTATCCAAGTCGTATCATTTCGTCGATGCAAACTCTTGCTTTGGCGATTTGTTCGTCTGTCATTTTAATTTCAAACGCTTCTCCGTTATCGATACCCTGCAGGGCTTTGTAAACGTCCATAAGCGTTGTCAGCTTCATGTTCGGACAAACAATTTTTTTGGAGAGAATATAGAAATCCTTTTCGGGACACTCGTATTGCAGATATTCTGCTATGCTGATTTCTGTGCCGATGATAAACTCCTTTGCATCGGAATTCTTCGCAAACTCAATAATACCCGACGTAGAGCCAACGTAATCCGCACGGGAGGAAACGGCAGGAATGCATTCGGGATGAACGAGCACTAAAGCGTTGGGATGCATAGCCTTTGCTTCCTCGAGGTCCTTGAGAGTAACGGAAGCGTGCACGGGACATCCGCCCTGAAGAAGCTTTATGTCCTTTTCGGGAACCTGCTCTTTAACATAGGTTCCGAGGTTGCAGTCAGGGATAAAAAGTATCTTGTCGGCGTCCATATTTTTTACTATCTTAACAGCAGAGGAAGAGGTTACACATACGTCACAGACCGCTTTTAAGTCAAGTCGGAGGCCAAGCGGTCTTAGGAAGACAAGATAAGGTGACAACA
>JAZSEP010000048.1:0-11790 GCA_045531755.1 Oscillospiraceae bacterium
GGTTCTGCCGTGTCCAATAAGTAATAACTTTTTCAAAAGATTCATAAATTGACACGTCTTCATAGCTTTTAGTTTATTATATCATCTTTAATTTCAAAAGTAAATTCACAGTATAAATCCCCTCGATTTACATATCCTAACATCACGATATGAAAATTAAGGAGATTGAGATATATGAAAGCAACAGGTATTGTGAGAAGAATAGAGGCTCGTGTTATAATAACACAAAAGTGCAATAACCCCTTATAAACACTGGTTTTTCGGGCATTTTTTGAAGAAAAAATTTTGACGAAAAACAGCCTATTTTGACCTGTACATAGCAAAAGCAAGGTGATTTTTGCTTCACTTGTGATTTAATTAAAAGCATGATATAATACTTTTAATTAAGAGAACAAGAGGGAAAATTCTATGAATAAAAATGTTGCATTAGACACTGTAGAAATCGTTGCAAAAACGGCTTTGAGCGTTATTCCAGTTGGTGGTGCATTAGCAACAGCGGTTTATGATGCGGTAAAAGGAAATTGTTTGGCAAAAAGACAAGAAGAATGGAAAAGAGCATTAGAAGAACGGTTAAGTGCCGTTGAGGATACGCTTGAAAACGTTGGCAACAATGAGTTATTTACTACTGCGCTTATTAAAGGAACCGAATTAGCGATGAGAACTGCAAGAGGGGAAAAATTATCATATCTTGCTAATGCGGTCGTTAACACAATAGGTCAAGATTTAGATGAAGAGCGACTGATAGTTTTTCTTGACTTGATTGACAAATATACAGTATCGCATATTAAAATTATAAATTTCTTTTATGATCCCACTCGATTTGAGGGAACATCAAGTAGTTCGTATATAATGGGATCTCCAACAACTCCTCTTTTTTCTGTTTATCCAGAGCTGGACAATGATTTGTTTAATAAAATATATAAAGATCTTTATATTGATGGAATGGTCAATACTGAAAGTTTAAATTGTACTATGACAAGCAGTGGCATGGTAGCTAAGAGAACCACTAAATTGGGCGATCAATTTTTAACATTCATACTAGATAAAAATAGTTAATCGAGGAGATAAACGCACAACTATGAAAAACTTTTTAAAAAAGATATTTACTTCAAAACCGCAATATGATCTTGATTCTATTCAAGGAATTATGAGTATACAAATACCTAAATACAAACCGTTGCAAGGAATGGGAAATCCTTCGAATAATATTGAATACATATTGCAAAAGAAAGCGACCGAACATAAAGGAAATGGTAGAATGGATTTGGCGATTGCATGCCTAAGAAAATCTAATGAGATCTTTCCCCATTCTAACTTTTCTTGGCCAGAAAAAGATTATATGCGATTAGTGGAGTATTTAAAGCAAGACAGACAGTTCGATGAGGCAAGAAGAGAAGAAGCAAAAATCAAAGAATTATTTAGACAATTTGAATTAGAACAACAGACTTATAATGATAGAATCAATCGAGAGATATACGGAAATACTGATATTGTAGAAACAAATGAGATAGCATTTGTTTGTGAGGAGTGTGCTAAATATACAAAACGCCGTTTTAGTATCAGTGGTCAAAGTAAAAAATATCCCAAATTACCGGAATATTTATTAAAAAAATTGCCCGAACATAAACATTGTGGAATTATGGTATATCCTGTATTAGATGGTGTTTCTGAACCCGTTTGGAACTACAAAGGAGATTTAGTAAAATATTGTAATCGTCCATTTGTTGACGAGAGAACAAAAGAACAAAAAGAACTTTTTGAAAAAGAAGTAAGAGAAAAAGAAGAAGCGGCTATTGATAAAGAATTTTACGACATTATATTTGAAAAATGCCCAGACATAGCACCAAAGAGTTTTAGTGGTTACAGAAGAATGAAAGCAACAAATTCAAGTAATTACCAAAAGATTTTAATTGAAGCAGAAAAGCGATTGGGATATAACTTCTACAATAGATAATTTAATGTTCTAATTAATTGTTTATCTAGATACAAATAAGTCTACTATATAAAGTATAAATCCCCTAGATTTACATATCCTAACATCACGATATGAAAATTAAGGAGATTGAGATAT
Source organism: Oscillospiraceae bacterium (assembly GCA_045531755.1). Lineage (GTDB taxonomy): Bacteria > Bacillota > Clostridia > Oscillospirales > Ruminococcaceae > UBA11540. Next base: position 2,072 of record JAZSEP010000048.1, read on the forward strand.
ATGAAAGCAACAGGAATAGTTCGTAGAATAGATGACCTTGGTCGTGTGGTTATACCTAAAGAAATCAGAAGGACAATGAGAATCCGTGAGGGCGACCCGCTTGAGATTTACACCGACAACAACGGGGAGGTTATCTTCAAAAAGTACTCGCCGATAGGCGATTTGTCTGCCGTTGCGGCGGATTACGCCGAGGTGCTGAGCAAGGCGTGCAGCCACCCCGTCATCGTCTGCGACAGCGACCACGTTATCGCGGTGTCGGGGATGCCGAAAAAAGAGATTTTGGAGCGCCGAATTTCCACCCAGCTCGAAGACCTGCAGGAAAACCGAAAAAACTACCTCTATGCTTCGCAGGACACACAAAAGCTGATGCCTGTGGAGGGGGTTGAGCGCCACGCGCTCGCGTCCTCGCCGATTTTGGTCGCAGGCGACATCTACGGAACCATCAGCATCCTCGCGAGCGAGCCGAACTCACTTGCCGCTGAGAGCGACAACAAGCTCGTTTTGGTGGCTGCAAATTTTTTGGCAAAGCAGATGGAAGAATAAAGCGTCGTCGCTCCCTCATAAAATCAGAAAAAGCAGTTTCACAAAAGAAAAGCAGCCGACTGAAATACCCCGTCAGCCGGCTGTTTTATTTATTGATGTTTGCTGTTCAAGCGTTCTCTTCGCTGAGATAATCAAGAAGAGCGCTCATGCCGGACACGAAGGACGTGTATTCCTTGCGCATCTGCTCAAGATATGCCTTGCCTTCGTTAGTAATGCGATAGAACGCACGAAGACGATTGTCGGAAACGCGCTTTCCGTCGTCGGCAATGAAACCGTAGCCTGTCAACCTGTAGATGAGGGCATAGGGGAAGGTAATTCTGCAACGAGCGTTGCTCTTCTCGTCCAGAAGCTTGAGAATCTCGTAGATAGACATCGGGCGCTTCTCAAGGCAGCTGAGAACCAGGAATTCTGTCAAGCCTTTCTTGAGGTTTTCGGTAAGGTTTCCGTCGAAGTTTTTGGATTTTTTTACCATAGCCATTAAATTCTTCCTCCTTAGTGTAGTTTTATATGAGATAGTTCTATACGCAAAATTACTGTGGAGCCGTTTCGCTTGAAGAAGGTGAAAGGTTGACGTCGCTGACTCCGGGATACATAACCTCAACGATTTCATAGAACGTTGAAAGCAGGTTTGCCGAGCACTTTTCAAGGGCGTCGGTGTCGATTGTGATTACGTTGCCCTCTTTAACGGCGGTTTTTGTTTTGTAGGCGCTCTTTATCGAGAGCTCGTCCTTGTCAACTGCAGACGAAACGACAATGTAGTGTGGATTGATTGCCTTGAGTGCATCGTCGGAAACGAAATATCCTTCCGACTCCGAAGCTGCGTTGCCGATTCCGATATACTCGAGAATTTCGTTCTCAAGGGTGTGGTTTGCGGCAATGTAGTTGTCGAGCGAGTGAATTATCATAACCGAAACCGCATCGGAAAGTCCGTTTGCCTTTCGGTAGCTGTCAATTTTGAGCTTGAGCTCGTCGAGCTTATCGGTGAACGCCTTTGCATTCTGCGCGCCCTTAGAGATTCCGTCGGTCTTGCCCTCAAAGATAACCGCAAGGTCGCTGTACAGACCCGTGAGCTCCTTTACAGAGGTGGGTCGGGGCAGGGTGATAACCGCAATGTTGTTCTTCGACAGCCACATCACAGCATCCTCGCTGAGCGGCTGGGTTGTGAACACGTATTCGGGCGAGAGCTTTATAATCTCCTCAAGCTTGGGCTCGGCGGCGGTGCCGACGTCGGGAAGACGATATACCGAGGTGGAGAAGAAACAGTTGGTGCTGCGTCCTACAAGACGGTCCTCATAGCCGTAACCGCAGATGAGCTCGGTGAGTGTCGGAGAAAGCGAAATCACACGGGAGGGCTTGGCTCCGATTGTCACGTCTCTGACGGTGACGGGAAAGGGTTGAGGCTCACTGAAAACGTTTTCAGTTGATGAAACAGAAGATACGTCGTTGCCCGAATGATTGCAGCCTGCAAAGGCCGAACATAAAAGTGTGAATACAACAAGCAAACAAAGTAACCTTTTCATCATTTCCTCCAAAACAAATTAACTCATAGTATATTTTACTATTAAATTATGAAAAAATCAAGCCTACATTGTGAAAAATACGGATGTTTTTTGAGAATAATTGCGTTTTCTTTAGGTATTTTGCAAAAATGTGTCGAAAAAAGTCAAAGACCGTCAACTCTGACGGTCTTTGAAATGATACTTGAAGTAATTTTCGGCAGCTTTTCGGTCGGCGGCAATTGCGATACGAAGCTCTTCGGTTGACGGAAATTTCTGTTCCGAACGCAAAAATTCAACAAGCTCCACCCTGACGCTTTTCTCATACAGGTCGCCGTCAAACTCAAAAATGTTGGTTTCTGCCAGAACGGAGCTGTCGGTAGAAACGGTGGGCTTTGTGCCGACGTTGGTCACCGAAGGATACGCCTTGCCGTCGATGTGAGCAAGCGAAGCATACACTCCAAAACGCGGAGCGAGAAGCTCGGGGTCAAGGGGCTGATTTATGGTGGGGAAATTCATTCTGCTTCCCAAGCGTCTGCCGTGAATTACGGCGGATTTCACCGAGAAAAATCTTCCGCACATATCATAGTAGGTTTTCATATCGCCTTCGCCAAGGGCAGTCCTCACTGCAGAGGAACTCACGGCTTTTCCGTTTTCGCGGACGCAGTCAACAACGCGAAGCTCGGCGTTGTGCTTGTCACAAAGAGCCTTCAGGAGAGAAACGTCGCCCGAATTTCCTTTTCCGAAGCGAAAATCAAAGCCACAGCAAAGCATCTTCGCCTTCATTCTTGCAAAGAGCACGTCCTCGACAAAAGCTTCAGCCGAGAGGGTCGAAAACTCGGAAAAATCGGGCATGAGCAGAAGCTCCGCTCCCAAATCGCGTATCCCGTCAACCCTTTCCTGTACGGTCATCAAAGGTGCAAACCCTTTTTTTGACGCAGGAAGAGAGCTGTTCATCGTGAAGGTGAACACTGCAGGGACAAGACCGCTTTCCACCGCCGAGGCAATGACAGCCTGATGCGCCTTGTGGAGTCCGTCAAAAAGACCCAGAGAGATGGCACATTCGCGGTCGTTATTTATGCTGTCAAGAGTGGTGAAGATTTTCATTATAACTCCTCTTTGGTGCGAAATTGCTTGTGACACCTGAGCACCTTTTTGCCGTTTTCCTCGGAAATATACGCAGTTGCAAGGAAAACGCCGTCACAGAAGACGGCAAACTCTTTTTCGTCACCTGTATATTCAAGGCGCTCGGCATCAAGCTTGACACCGTTTAAAAAAGCCAGCGCCTTTTTGCGATTTAAAACAAGCCTGTCCATAAACGAGAAAACTCGGTCGATGGGCAGAACAGCGTCCTTCAAAGCCTCTGGGTCGGACAGCCTTTGCGCCTCTTCAATAGTGATACAGTCAGCGAGCGAAAAGCCTGCGGCGCGCGTTCTTCTAAGCGCCGTCATAACAGCACCGCATCCGAGCTTCTGCCCTATATCGTGGCAGATGGTACGTATGTACGTGCCCTTTGAACAGCTGATGACAAGCTTTCCGCTCTGGCTTTGCTCGTCAAAGGACAAAAGCTCGATGCTGTAAATCTCGATTTCGCGGGGCTTTCTCTCAATCTCGATGCCCTGCCTTGCGAGGTCATACAGCTTTTTGCCGTCAACCTTAACAGCCGAGTACATAGGCGGAAGCTGGAGCTGTTTGCCCAAAAAACCGCCGACTACAGTCCTCAAACAGCTTTCGGAAACCTGCGGTTTGACCTCTGAAAGCACCTTGCCCGTGCTGTCCTGTGTGTCGGTGACGATGCCAAGACGAAACTCCGCTTCGTACTCCTTGTCGGAGTCGGGAAGCATATCGCACGCCTTTGTCGCCCTGCCGATGAATACGGGCAGAACACCCGTCGCCATCGGGTCAAGAGTTCCTGCGTGGCCGATACGGCGGATTTTCGTGATACCGCGAAGCTTTGCCACCACGTCAAACGAAGTGAAGCCCTGGGGCTTGTCGATACATATAATACCGTTCATAAAATTCCTCTAATCCCAAAATCGCCCGTTCTGTGAACGAGCGAAAGGGTTATTTCAAATATTCGGAAACAACTTCAACTATCTTTTCTTTTGCGGAGTCGAGCTCAAGCTCGATGGTGCATCCTGCCGCGCGAAAATGTCCGCCGCCGCCAAAGCGCTTGCAGACAGCCGAGGCGTCAACCTCGTCGCCCGTGCGGACGGAAGCCTTGAATCCGTTTTGCACTTCCCTGAGGAAAACTCCCACACAAACGCCCTCAATCTGCCTTGTCATTGCGGCAAAGCCGTCGAGCTCGTCGTCGGCAATTCCCGTTTTTTCAAGAAGGTCGCGTGTAACGAAGGCAACCGCACACCTTCCGTCAAGGAAGAACTGCATATTTTTAAAGACCTCGCGTTCAACCGAAAGTCGTGCGCGGGATTTGGTTTCAAACATAAGACGGTTTATCATAGCCGCCTCGGCGCCCTTCTCCATCATCAAAGCCGCAACCCTGTGGGTTTCGGGCTGGGTGTTGGGATATCTGAAACAGCCCGTGTCGGTGGACAGTCCCGTATAGATACAGCTTGCAATACACCTGTCAATTTCCACACCGAGTTCGCACAAAACGCGGTGGATAATCTGTGCAGTAGCCGCCGCCTCACCGTCTAAAAGGGTGATTTTCGCATAGTTCTTGTTGGAAGGGTGGTGGTCGATGCAAAGGTCAACCCTGTCGCCGTAGCCCTCTTCACAACAGCCGAGAAGCTTTGTGTCGGCAACGTCAACCGCAATAATAGTTTTTTCTTCAAAAGTCTCATCACAGTAATGGCCCGTGACGTAGGAGTATTTCGACGGAATGGGGTCGGGAGAGATAACCCTGGCCTTCTTGCCGAGCTGACGGAGTCCAAACACAAGTGCAAAGGCAGAGCCAAGGGTATCACCGTCGGGGCTCTTGTGACAGAGCACCGCAAACGAGTCATTCCCCAGCAAAAACTCTTTAACTGTTAAAACGTCAGCTTTCATTGTTTCTCCTTGCTGTTGGCGCGGTTGATAAGCTCAAGTATCTCTGCGCTGTGTTCGATGGAATCGTCCGCAATAAACTTCAACTCGGGAATCTTTCGCATCTCAAGGCGAAGTCCAAGCTCACGGCGGATAAAGCCTGCCGCGTTTTTAAGTCCCTTGACCGATTCCTTTGCCGCTTCGATACCCTCCATAGCGCTAACGTAGACCTTGGCATAGGAGAGGTCGGCGCTCACGTCAACCTTCACGACCGTCAGAAATCCGCTGATTCTCGGGTCTTTCAGTGAACGGAAGATGTCGGTGAGCTCTCGGCGGATGTCCTCCGCCGACCTCATAGATTTGAAATTCGGCATTTTTATACCTCTTAATCTCTGTATTCTTCCATAACGAAGGCTTCGTAGATGTCGCCTTCCTTAACGTCGTTAAACTTCTCAAGACCGATACCGCACTCATAGCCTGAAGCGACTTCCTTGGCGTCGTCCTTGAAGCGCTTGAGGGAGCTCATCTTGTCTTCCGCGATGATAATTCCGTCACGGACAACACGAATCTGGTCGTTTCTCATAACCTTACCGCTGACAACGTAGCAGCCTGCAACAGCGCCGACGTTGGAAATCTTATATACGGCTCTGACCTCGATGCGTCCGTGCTCAACCTCTCTGAATTTGGGAGCGAGCATACCCTTCATAGCAGACTCAATCTCTTCGATAGCGTCATAGATGATGCGGTACAAGCGTATGTCAACGCCGTCGCGCTCTGCAGTTTCCTTTGCGAGCGGGTCGGGACGGACGTTAAATCCTACGATGATAGCGTTGGAAGCGTTTGCGAGCATAACGTCGGATTCGCTGACTCCGCCGACAGCGCCGTGGATAACGCGGACGCGAACCTCTTCGTTGGAGAGCTTTTCAAGCGACTGACGGACAGCCTCAACAGAGCCCTGAACGTCTGCCTTGACGATGATGGGAAGCTCCTTGACCTCGCCCTCTGCAATCTGCGAGAAGAGGTTGTCGAGGGTAACCTTCTGGTAAGCCTTGAACTGCTCCTCCTTGGCCTCGTGCTTTCTCTGCTCAACGAGCTCTCTTGCAAGGCGCTCGTCCTCAACGGCGTTGAAGATATCGCCCGCACTCGGAACCTCGGTAAGACCGGTAATCTCAACGGGGATAGAAGGACCTGCGGAGTTCACGCGCTTGCCCTTGTCGTCGGTCATAACTCTTACACGTCCGACACAGGTGCCTGCGATAACGACGTCACCTGTCTTGAGCGTACCGTTCTGTACGAGGATTGTGGCAACAGGACCGCGTCCCTTGTCGAGCTTCGCCTCGATAACCGTACCCTTTGCAAGACGGTTGGGGTTAGCCTTGAGCTCCTTGACGTCAGCAACGAGCTGTACGGTTTCAAGAAGCGTGTCGATGCCTGTGCCCGCCTTTGCAGAAACGGGAACGCAGATAACGTCACCGCCCCACTCTTCAGGAACAAGACCGTGCTCGGTGAGCTGCTGCTTAACTCTGTCGGGGTTAGCTTCGGGTTTATCCATCTTGTTTATAGCAACGATAATATCAACCTCTGCAGCTTTAGCGTGGTTGATAGCCTCTATTGTCTGGGGCATGATACCGTCATCTGCCGCAACGACGAGGATGGCGATGTCGGTAACCTGTGCGCCGCGCGCACGCATAGAGGTAAATGCGGCGTGACCGGGGGTGTCGAGGAAGGTCAGCGGTCTGCCGAGCGCTTCAACGGTGTAAGCACCGATGTGCTGTGTGATACCGCCTGCCTCGGTGGAGGTAACGCTTGTGTGACGGATAGCGTCAAGAAGCGAGGTTTTACCGTGGTCAACGTGACCCATAACGACAACGATAGGACATCTTCCCACCAAATCGTCTGCGGAGTCCTCGGTGGTGTCGATAAGTCTTTCTTCGATGGTGACTACGACCTCTTTTTCAACCTTTGCGCCCATTTCCATGGCAACCAAAGCGGCGGTGTCATAGTCGATTGTCTGTGAAACGGAAGCCATAACGCCCATCATCATCAGCTTTTTGATGACCTCGGACGCTGTGACCTTCATCTTGGAAGCGAGCTCGCCGACAAGGATTTCATCACCGACAGTAATGGTGATAGGTCCTTTCTTCGCTCTTTCCATCTCAATTCTCTTAAGTCTTTCAGCCTCGGATTCCTTCTTGGACATGTGCTGACGATTCTTCTGAGATTTCTGATTTATCTTCTGCTTTGCCTGTGCAAAGTCGTTTACGGAACGCTTTGTAGAAGCCAGCTGCTCATACTTTTCGTTATACTTGTCGAGGTTTACGTCAACGGTTCTCGTGTCGATAGTCTTCATCTCAACGGGGCCCTTAGCAGAAACTACGCTGTCGCGGTTTTTCTGCTTCTGCACAGGAGAAGCAGAGGGCATATTAACGTTGATGTTGACCTTCTCGCGAACCTCTGCCGCGCTGACCGAAGCAGCGGGCTTGCGGTCGCGGTTGAAGTCACGCTGACCGTCGCGGTTAAACGGCTTCTGACCCTCTCTGTTAAAGGGCTTCTGTCCGTCACGGTTAAACGGCTTCTGGCCGTCCTTGTTGAAGGGAGGCTTCTGACCGTCGCGATTGAAGGGCTTTTGACCGTCGCGGTTAAACTGCGGCTTGTCGCCCTGAGGTCTTTCAAACCTCTGCTGCGGCTTCTTGTCGTCAAGCTTCCTTTCCGCAGGCTTTTCAGCCTTGGGCTCGGGCTTTTTCTCCTCAGCCTTGGGAGCAGGCTTTTCTTCAGCCTTCTTCTCCACGGGCTTTTCAACCTTGGGCTCAGGCTTCTTTTCCTCTGCCTTTTCTTCAGCCGGCGCTTCAGCAGGAGCCGAGCACACGGTAGCAGTGTCGTTAAAATATTCGTTGAAGCTCTTGACCGAAGACTCCTGTGTAAAGGTCTCGAAAACGAAGTTGAGTTCGTCCTCGGTAAGAACCGTCATATGCTTTTTCTGTTCGGAAGAGAGCTTTTCAAGAAGGTCGATGACGTCCTTGCTCTTTTTGCCGAAATCCTTTGCAAGCTCATTAACTCTGTATTTTATCATATACCCAATTGTCCTCCTTAGACACCTTGCAATATGCTGTCAATCTTTTTACAAAGATTTTGGTCTGTCACACACAAAACTCCGCAGAGTCTGTTTGTGATACCGCTTAACTGAAACATCGAAAGCGGAGTTTTTTTGATAGCCGCGCCCGCCTTTGAGCAGATAAAGGAGATTTCCTTTTCGCTCTTTTCGGACAGGTCGCTTGCCAAATACACAGAAGCAGCAGGATTTTTTTGAAGCTCTTCCTTAACCGAGTCAAACCCGAAAACGAGCTTTCCTGCCTTTCGCGATATAGAGAACATCCCCAAAAGTCTATTTTCCAAGCTGTTCGTCCAACCTTTCATACAGTTCCTCGTCTATTTCACAGCCAAAGGTTCTGTCAAGTCTTTTGGATTTAACCGCCTTTTTAAGACAATCGCGGTCTATGCAGATATATGCGCCTCTGCCCGACTTTTTTCCTGTCGAGTCAAGAGAAACGTCACCCTCGGGGGAGCGCACCACGCGGATGAGCTCGTTTTTGGGTTTCATCTGCGAACAGCCCACACACATTCTCATAGGTATTTTTTTAGCCATCAAAACACCACCGTTAATTAGTCAAGAAAAGCGCTTACGGGTTTAATGTCAATCTTGCAGCCTGTAAGCTTTGCGGCAAGACGGGCATTCTGTCCCTTGTTGCCGATAGCGAGTGACAACTGGTCATCGGGAACGATAACTCTGCAAACCTTGCCCTCTTCCTCCATAACGTCAACGCGGACGATATCGGAGGGGGAAAGAGCCGCCTTAACGAACTCTGCAGGGTCCTCGCTGTATTTGATAACGTCAATCTTCTCGTCATTTAATTCGTTTACAACCGCTTCAACACGGATGCCCTTGTGGCCGATGCAAGCGCCGACAGCGTCAACGTTCTCGTCGTGGCTCATAACGGCAATCTTGGTTCTGGAGCCGGGCTCTCTGGAGATAGCCTTGATTTCAACGACGCCGTTGTAAATCTCGGGAACCTCAAGCTCGAACAGTCTTTTAACAAGACCGGGATGGGTTCTGGAAATCTTGGGCTCTCTTGTGGGGTCGGAAGCGTCCACAACGTAGACCTTGATGATATCGCCGTCCTCAAGCGTTTCGGTGGGTACCTGCTCGCTCTTGGGGAGAAGAATTTCGGAATTGTCAATTCTGACGATAACGTTACCGCGGCGGATGTCGGTTCTCGTAACCTCAGCGGTAACGAGCTCGTGCTCTTTAGCGCGGAACTTGAGGCTGATGTGCTCTCTCTCGGCTTCTTTGATACCCTGACGGATAACCTGCTTTGCAGTCTGTGCGGCAATTCTGCCAAACTGCTTGGTTTCGAGCTTTATGTCAACGGTACCGCCGACAACGGCTCTCTTCGAGTATGTTCTTGCCTGCTCAAGAAGAATCTCTGTGGAGGGGTCCACGACCTCTTCAACAACGTTCTTTACAACGCAAACCTTAAACTTTGCTTTTTCGGGGTCGATGGTCATGTTAACGACGGAGTTGGGGCCGTTGTCGCGTTTTACAGCGATAACGATAGCCGCCTTAATCTTCTCGAGAAGATAGTCCATCGGGACTCCCTTTTCCTTTTCAAGTAGTGCAAGTGCCTCAAAAAATTCCTT
>JAZSEP010000011.1:0-2401 GCA_045531755.1 Oscillospiraceae bacterium
GATTATTTCGTTGAAAACGCGGATTCCTACAGCCTTTATACGGAAATAACGAGCGTAGTTCCCGGAAAGGGAATATACGGGGTTATGTATGCGGATTCCACAAAGGAAGAATACCTTGGCGAATTCAGCATAGATCTTGTAACCGACGGCTCCGAGGAAAATAAATAAACGAAAAAACCGGGGTGTCTCAAATGCATTTTGCATTTGTTAGACACCCCTATGGTTTTTGCCTTGGCGGTTAAACACCGCCATTTTTGTCTCTTGTTCGAGGCAAAAACGGCAAATTCCCACCCCCAAAAAGTCTACCGTCGACTTTTTGAGGGGAAGGGGCTGTCTCAAATGCAAATTTTAGAGCATTTGAGGCAGCCTCTTTAGAGTTGTTTTAAATGATAAATAAAAAAAGCAAAGAAAAAGCCTCAAAAAGAGGCAAAAAAGCAACGACAAAGGAAGAGGGTCGAAAGATCCTCTTTTTTCATTGTGAAATATAGCTATCGAGAATTAATCAAGCGGCTTTTGGGACAAAAAGATCGGTTCCCAAACGACCTGATTTTTGACGGTTATACAGTTTCTGAATATTAAAAGCAAAAGCAAGAAGGAAAAGCTGCGTTTCAACGTCCTTTTTACCACGGACAAGAAAGCGTCTGAAGCCCATATCCTGCTTAAGTACGCCAAATGCACCTTCGACCTGTATAGAACGGTTTTGACGAAGCAAGATCCCTTCGGTACTCATGATGTTGTTTTCAGCTTTTTGCCTGTGTTCCGCAAAGCCTTTTGTGATTTTTAAAGTTCTATATCCGTTTTTGGAACTATGACATTTTCCGTAATGCTCACATCCCTCACATGAGCAGTTCTTGTAATAACAGAGCTCGGTCTCATATCCATTAGCCGTGACCTTCTTTCCCGTTCCGCACGAGGTCAGCTTGTCACCTCGCACACAAGTAAACTCATCATTTTCCTTATCGTAAAACAGATTGTCAACGATGTATTTGTTTGCCTTGTATTTTCTCGTCTTGCTCTTTTCGTGATTTTGAGGCTTGATAAAGCATTCCTGACTGTGTTCTTCGAGATAAAGATAGTTTTCAATACTTTCGTAGCCCGCGTCGGCGATCACTCTCTCAAATCTGCGTAGTGTATGCTCATACATTTTATTTAAAAAAGGGATCAACGTTTGAACGTCGGTAGGGTTGGTGAAGGTGCCTATCCCGACAATATATTCGCTCTCAACACCTATCTGTACGTTGTAACACGCCTTCAACTGCCCATTGTTCATATGGTCATCCTTTGTTCTCATAAAGGTTGCATCTATATCTGTCTTGGAATAGCTGTTTCGACCCGGCATTCGTCCCAAATGCTTTAGATATTCATCTTTTCTTTCTAGCATTTCGCCAAGCTCCTCAATATCTCGCTGCAATTGAGTCTTTCTTTTTCCCAAACCGTAAACAAAGGTCAAGCCTGCCCATTGTGCTTGTCTCATAAGAGCTTCGTAACATTCAAGCGCAGAAATATTCTCATTAAAGCAGTAACGCATAGCAAACAGCTTGATCCGCGCCGCTATCTTTGCCTTTAACTTCTCCAAAAGTGTTTCTATACTCTTTTTCCATACAAAAGTGTATCGGTTGGCATTTGCTTCTATTTTTGTTCCGTCTACGAAAACATTTTTGAATCTTACTTCGCCATTCTCATACAGCTTCATAATCAGCTGATAAAACAGATCCTCTATCACTCCACTCAGATATCCGTCCTGTAACCTTGAGATCGTTGCGTGACTCGGTGCATTTTCTCCATTCAGTAACCACATATACCTAATGTCGTTTTCGCATGCTTCCACGATCTTTCTTGCCGAATAGATCCCGTTCATATATGCGTATACGATTATTTCAAACATCGTTTTGGGATCAAGCTTTCTCCAATGTCTCAAATATGCTTCATCCAGCCTTGTGTAGTCCAATTCTTCACATATTTCCTCTAACAAACGTACGGGATCATCTTCTTTTATGCATATTCCTAAATTTATTGGTAAAACTACTTGATTTCTGCTTCTCATTGGTGTATAATTATCTCGCTTTCTTGTGTGTTATTTGTCGTGATTTAATTATACAACAAAGCAAGCGGATACTCAATACCTTTTCGGTAAAGAGTATCCGCTTTTTTCTTTTTCAGGATATCTTAATGAGACAGCCCCATTTTTATTATTATTCAAAACTCATCTTTATGCGACATAAAAAACTCAAAATACTTTCTGACGTTCGGTAACTCTGTCCATTTTTGCTGACACACGGGATATTCGTCCAGATTATAGATCCTCGCATTCGGTAACGACAAAAAGATCGGAGAGTGAGTGGCAATTACGAATTGGCATCTGAAATGTCGAGCAGACGCAGTTATGTACTTGGCAAGCTCG
>JAZSEP010000090.1:0-7931 GCA_045531755.1 Oscillospiraceae bacterium
TGGTACTTGCAATTCCACTTCGTGTGTGCTAAACTACTTGTGTCTATACTTTCTTTTTTCATTTATTTACCTCCGATTGTGATGCTTTTGGTGACTGGCAGGTCGCTTCTATTCTATCACAATCGGAGGTCTTTTCATCGCTAAAGCTCTTTTGAACCACGCGACTATCGCGTGGTTTTCGTTATACAATCAAGAACCACCGACGAAATGTCGGTGGTTCTATTTGTGATAAAAATTATATACAGCATCTGCGGTCTTTGCGGTCATACCTTTAACAGTTAGCAGAGCATTAACATCAGCTTCTCTAATCGCTGAAACGGTTTTAAAGTGCTTCAGAAGTGCTTTTGCTCGGGCAGGGCCTATTCCCTCTATCTCGGTGAGAGAACTTTTCAAGGATTTTGACGTATGCTTTTTTCTGCTGAAGGTTATTGCAAACCTGTGAACCTCATCCTGCATTTTTGTTATCATTTTGAATCCTTCTGAGGACGGCTTCAAAACGATTTCCCCACCTAATGAAGAAATTGCTCTCGTTTTGTGACGGCTGTTTTTTACAAGTCCAAAAACAGGCACACTAAGCCCAAATTCAGCCATTACAGACACAACTGCAGAAACGTGTGTTTGTCCTCCGTCAACAAAAACTAAGTCCGGAAGTCTTGAAAATCCCTTATCAGAATTCGTTTTATCAATATATCTTGATAATCGTCGGCGCAAAACCTCTTGCATACAGGCGTAATCATCCTGTCCAAAGACGTTTTTTATGTTAAATTTCTTATATGCAGATTTCAGGGGTTTTCCGTTCTCGAAAACTACCATGCCTGCAACAACTGTAGTTTCACCGAAATTTGAAATATCGTAGATTTCAACGTATTCAGGTGGCTTTGAAAGCCCCATAGCCTTACCAAGTTCAGCAAGGGCAGTTATCTCTTTTACAGAAACGTTGCGTTCTTCCGATAGGCGTTGTGATGCGTTTTCAGCAGCCATATTGGCAACTCGCAGAAGCTCGCCCTTATGCGCCACGGAAAACTGCACCGACTTGTTGCTCTTTTCTTTTACATACTGTTCAATCAGAGCAAGTTCTGAAACATTTTCTCCAAGAACTATCTTCGATGGTAAGTTTTGATTTGAATCATAAAACCTCAACAAAAAATCAAACTTCGCTTCTTCTATATCGGCAACGTCTTCAAAAACAAAGTCGACCTTATCAACGAGTCGGGATTTCCTGAAAATGAATACAACCGCACATAACGTAAATCCGCGCTGTGAAAAACCGATAACGTCAATGTCCTTTTCACCGCCGAGAATAACCTTTTGGGATTCCGATATCTTTTTGATAGCGTTTATTCTGTCGCGAAGAGCTGCAGCTTTTTCAAACTGCAGGTCGTCCGCAGCTTTATTCATCAGATTCTCAAGGTACTTTACAGATTCCTTACTTCCGTCTTGTATACACATTATCGCTTGATTTACAATTTCGTTATACTCCTCAGCTGATATATGCCCAAGACACGGTGCAATGCATTGCTTCAGATGATAATAAAGGCAAGGTCTTTCTTTCTTTATATCCTGCGGGAATTTTCTGTTGCAAACTGGAAGTCCAAACGCCTTTACAGCCTGGTCAACGGTCTGATTTGCCACAAACGAGCTAACGTACGGCCCGTAATATCTTCCGTCGCTTCCCTTTTGTTTTTCAGCCGTTATCTTGGGATATTGTCCGTCTGAGACCTTGATGTAGTGATATCCCTTGTCATCTTTCAAAAGTATATTATACTTTGGCAGGTGGAGTTTTATCAAGGAACACTCAAGAACAAGCGCTTCAAACTCGCTGTCAGTTATAATATAGTCAAAATCAAATACGTTTGAAACCATTTTAAGAACCTTCGGGGTATGAGAATTAAGGTTTCTGAAATAGCTTGATACACGGTTTTTAAGCTTTTTTGCTTTTCCGATGTATATAATTTCGTTTTTGCTGTTTTTCATAATATATACACCGGGAAGAAGCGGCAGATCCCGTACCTTTTCCTTCAAGTGAGGTATTCTGTTATTTATTAAATTTTCCAAACAAAAACCTCCCTTGTAATATACAACCCGCCAACATAAATATGCGGCGGGCAGAATCATAGTTTAGAAAAAACGCCACCGTTACAGTGGCGTTTTCGGTAGTTTAGTTAGTTTTCGGTTTTAAAACCGCATTCGATAAAGCTAACCAAAGACTCAACTGCATTAACCTCGTCGGGTCCGTCTGCAATAATTCTTATAGTTGTTCCGCTAACAATACCGAGAGAAAGTACACCGAGCAGGCTCTTCGCATTAACTCTGCGTTCTTCTTTTTCAACCCAGATAGAAGATTTGAATTCATTTGACTTCTGGATGAAAAATGTAGCAGGACGCGCGTGGAGACCTTCGGGATTCTTAACGCTGACTTCTTTTACAAACATTGTGTTACCTCCATTTCAGACCACAAGCCTAAAAAATTTCAACTTTTGTCTGTTCGTGTACATGATTTTTAAAGTATTTCCTACGTTAAATTATATCCTTTGGTGCAAAACCAGTCAATCTAAAAAACAGGAATTTGCCTTTTAGCATCAAAAAATCTAATACTCTTATATAAAAAATGTAAAACCTCGATTATTTTTTGTGCATTTTGTATATATTTTTTCAACATATTAAGCAATATAGCCAAATGAATTATTTACCAATCAACTGTTGAATTTATCACTGCTTTTGTGTATAATATATTCGGCAGATCGGAGCGTGTTATATGGAATTATACAATATAGGTACGATAAACGAAGTTCTTCGAAGACATAACTTCACTTTCTCGAAGGCGCTTGGTCAAAACTTCATAGTCAACCCCACTGTATGTCCGAGAATTGCAGAGATGGGTAACGCCAAGGAAGGATTCGGAATCATTGAAATCGGTGCAGGAATAGGTGTTCTCACAGCAGAGCTTGCAAAACGTGCCGATAAGGTCGTTTGCATCGAAATTGACAACCGCTTGCTCCCTGTTCTTGATGAAACGCTTGCAGAATTTAATAATATAGAGATAATTAATGCAGACGTTTTAAAGACCGATATTGCTAAACTGATACAAGAAGAGTTTGAAGGACTTGACGTAGCTATTTGCGCTAACCTTCCCTATTATATCACCTCTCCTATTCTGATGCACCTTCTTGAATCCAAGCTTCCCGTCAAATCCATAACCGTTATGGTACAGAAGGAAGCAGCGCGTAGAATATGCGCTAAGCCGGGAACGAGAGACGTTGGTGCATTGAGTCTTGCTGTCAGATACTATAGCGAGCCTCGAATACTGTTTGACGTTTCCAGAGGAAGCTTTATGCCCTCTCCCGACGTTGACTCATCTGTTATAAGGCTCGACGTTTCACCTGTTCCTTTGGTTAACGTTGTTGACTCCGACATGTTTTTCAAAACGGTAAAGGGCGGATTTTCACAACGAAGAAAAACACTCGTCAATTCTCTTTCGTCATATCTCAATATTCCGAAAACCAATATAATTAAAATTCTTGACGTGCTTGGAATACAGAACACCGTACGTCCCGAGCAGCTCAGCATTGAGCAATTCGCCTTGATTAGCGACAAATTAAGCGAAACGGAGAACAAAATATGAGCTTTAAAAAGATAAATCTAATTGCAATACCTACGACAATTGTCATTTTAGTATTCAGAACACTCCAGCTTTTGTTTGGAGTAGATGCCAAGACAGGTTTTTCCACGTCACCTGTCTATAACATTGTTTTCTATTCGCTTTTAGGGGCTCTTTTTCTCTTTTTTATTTTCAATATTTACTATGGAAGAATCCCGACACCAGCCAAAGAAACTAAAAGCTCAAAGCTTGTTTGCTACACGGTTATAATATTTGCAGTTTGCTGTGAATTTATGTCTGTTTTAGAGCTTTTGGAAAATAAATACAAAACCTTAACCGATAATACAAATATTCAGCTAATTCGAACTATAAAAATCATAGCCGCCGTTTTAGGAGTTGCAGTCGGAATATGCATAGTATTCGAAAGCGTCAAAGCCATATCTCAGTCATCCTACAAGCCTAATCTTCTGATAAGCTGTGTGTTGGTTTTGTATTTTATAGTTTTGCTCTTTACATATTACGCTACACACGATACCATGGTTACGGTGTCACAAAACCTTATAGGCTTGTTCTTCTGGATGCTGGTCTGTGTGTTTGTCTATGCGTACCTAAGATATTTATCTCGCTCAAAAACCGTTGCAAGCTATAAATTAGCGTTGATTTTCGGATATTCGACCGTGGTTTTAGGAGTCGTTACAAGCATTCCGAGAATCTTCTCATCTTTCTTTGTGAAATTTGAATTCACGTCTTTCAACTCAATAGAACAGCTTATGATACTTCCCGTAACCTTGACAGTTGCCGTTATAACCTATAAGCTTTACGCAAGTTCCTGCAGTGAAGCTGAAATCACGCAATAATAAGGATTGATTTTATGAAAAATTCTATTACTACTCGAGAAATAGATTCCCTCGGAAGAATAGTAATTCCGGTTGAAGTGCGTCGCGCTTTGAGAATACAGCCCAAATCTTTAGTTGACGTTTATATTGAAGACGGACATATCTCAATATATAAGCATTCCCCTTCCTGCATATTTTGCTCAAGTGAACAAGACCTAAGGCAAATATCGGGAAAACCTGTATGCAAAAATTGTATCGGCAGGATTAAAAACCTATAAAACTACAATTTTTGTTGCCTTTTTAACTTTTATGGTATATACTAACTCTATATGCAATTTCAATCAGAGGTGTAAAAAATGACATTTAACGAAGTTCGTACGCGTTTTGCCCCCAGTCCCACCGGATATATGCATGTTGGTAATCTGAGAACGGCACTTTATGCGTATCTGCTCACAAAATCCAAGAACGGAAAGTTTATTCTGCGCATCGAGGACACAGACCAGGAAAGATATGTCGAGGGCGCAGTTGATATTATCTATAATACGTTGAAAGAAACAGGACTCCTTTGGGATGAAGGTCCTGACGTCGGCGGACCCGTAGCTCCCTATATCCAGAGCGAAAGAATGGGAATGTATAAGGATTACGCCCTGCAGCTTATTGAATCCGGACACGCTTACTATTGCTTCTGCGACAAGGACAGACTTGAGGAATCAAGACTTCTCCAGAAAGCTTCCGGTATGCCTACAAAATACGACGGCCATTGCCGTAATCTTTCCAAAGAAGATATTGAAGAAAAACTTGCAGCAGGAATTCCTTATGTTATAAGACAAAAAATTCCCACCGAAGGCACCACAGCATTCCACGACCTTGTTTTCGGTGATATTTCTGTAGACAACGGCGACCTCGACGATCAGATTTTGATAAAAACCGACGGAATGCCTACCTACAATTTCGCAAACGTTATCGACGATCATACAATGGGTATTACTCACGTAATCAGAGGAAACGAATACCTTTCTTCCACTCCTAAATACAACCTCTTGTATCAAGCATTTGGTTGGGATATACCTGTTTATATCCACTGCAGTCCCGTTATGAAAAACGCAACGGAAAAGCTCTCAAAGAGAAACGGCGATGCTTCATTCCAGGATCTTGTTGCAAAAGGATATCTCAAAGAAGCGGTTCTCAACTACATCGCTCTCCTCGGTTGGAGCCCCAAGGGCGACCGCGAAATCTTCACTCTTGAAGAGCTTGTAAAGGAATTTGACGTATCTGGAATCTCCAAGTCTCCTGCAATATTCGATATTGCAAAGCTCAATTACATTAACAGCGAATACATCAAAAATCTTTCACCCGAAGCCTTCCATACCCTTGCATTGCCGTGGATTAGAAAGTCTGTAACAAGAGAAGACGTTGATACAAAGGTTATCGCTTCCGTTCTGCAACAAAGAACAAACGTTCTCGGTGAAATTCCCGAGCAGATTGACTTTATTGATACTCTTCCCGAGTATGACCTTGCAATGTACGAAAACAAAAAGATGAAGACCAATGCTGAAACAAGCCTTGAGGTCTTGAAGGAAATACTTAAAGTTCTTAAAAATCTTGAAGATTACACAATTGAAGGCATCCACTCTGCAATGTTTGCACTTATCGATAAGCTCGGAGTTAAAAACGGATATCTGCTCTGGCCCTTGAGGGTTGCCCTCAGCGGAAAGCAGTTCACTCCCGGTGGCGGAATTGAAATTGCTGCAATAATCGGCAAAAACGACGCAATCGCAAGAGTTGAAAAGGCAATTGAACTTCTTTCAAAATAATTTAAAGACGGCTCTCTTGAGCCGTCTTTTTCTATATACTGCTAAGTTTTTGTATATCCTTTTCCGACATAATGAAATCCGAATTAAACATTGAGTCCTCAAGCTGTTGTATAGAAGAACATCCAATGATAGAAACAGCAGGAACCAGATTGGAATTTATATAACTAAGTACTGCTGTTGCGGGCGAAACAGAATGAATTTGGCAATACTCTTTTATCCAATCAACTCTTTTAATGTTTTTATCACATAAAAACCTGTCGACAATTTTCTGATTCAAATCCCCAAATCCGCCTTCAATGGCTTTTGAGAAGAAACCCTTAGCTTGCGACGAAAAAGCCATAACAGGAAACTTGTTTTTTAAATACCACTCGTATTCTGTGTCATTCATACACACTAAAGAAGGGTCTTTTAGAGTTTCAGGCGTTGCAAAAGCGGCACTCCAATTTATCTGACTTATCGAGAATGGTGTAAAGTTATTAACCTTTGCAATATTATTAGCCTCTTCAATTCTATTTACTCTCCAATTAGATGCACCGATAGCCCTAATAACACCCTTTTTTACATACTCATCAAGAGTCAACATTATATCAAAAAGGTCTGCGTTTAAGTCATCTCTATGGAGAAAATAAACGTCTATATAGTCAGTTTTCAAGCAATCAAGACTACGCTTTATATCTTCGCGAATAGATGCCGAATTCACGCGCTTTGTGCCGTCTTTTGCAGGAAAAGCTCCTTTTGTCGATATGACTGTTTTTTCGCGGCATCTCCTGTTTTCTATCCACTCACCGATCACAGTTTCGCTTGCAGAATCTCCCCCGTCCAGCCACTGTGCATAACAGCGCGCGGTGTCTATACAGTTGCCGCCAAGCTCAAAAAATTTATCCAAAAGTGTAAAGCATTTTCCCTTGTCAAGTTCGCTTCCAAAATATGTAGTTCCTAATACATATTTTGACATTTTGACAAGGTCTTTTTTGCCGCATATTTCAAGATATTTCATATCTACCCCTGCTATCATTATTTTAAAACATAATAACAGCTTTTATATGCTTTTGCAACCTATTTTTTGATTTTTTCCGCGAGTCTTTCGACTGTCTTTTTTCCTCCGGGACGGCATTTTGTGATAACGTCGCCTTCAATTATACCCCTTGCATACTCGTCGCAATTCGGGTATCCGCACAACGAACAATTTATCCCCGGAAGACACGCTCGAATTTCGTTAAAGCGTTCATCTGAATCGCCTTTAAATATATGCGATGCAACAACTAACAACAACGAGGATACTAATCCTACGACCGTAAGAACAAATACAGGGACAAAAATATCCATATTAACCACCTATTCCCTTAAATCCACTAAATATTACTGCCATAATCGACCCTGCAGTTAGCGCAATCGGGGTTCCTGAAAATCTTTTTGGTATATCGTTTGTAGCGATCCTCATTCTTACCCCCGAAAAAAGTATGATTGCGAGTGAAAACCCTGCACCTGCTCCCAACGCGTTTACTACTGCTTCGGTAATATTGTTCATTTCTTCGACATTTAACAACGCTACGCCAAGAACTGCGCAGTTTGTGGTTATCAGCGGAAGATATATACCAAGAGCCTTATAGAGTTTTGTTGAGTACTTTTTTACTGCAAATTCTACTAACTGAACTGTAGCTGCAATTACTAATATAAAAACAA
>JAZSEP010000067.1:0-10915 GCA_045531755.1 Oscillospiraceae bacterium
TTTTAATTCCTTTCGTTTTTAAAATTTTTAGTTTTGTGACACAAGGCAAAGGACTCGGCGCCGAAGCTTTGCATCTATGTCAATTTGCAACACCAAAAACCTCTGTAGCAGTTTTTTCGGCGTTACACTAATCAAGAAGTAAAAAAAGGTCAATTTGTAAACGCTGAAATTGAAAAAATAAGTAACGGGGACAATCCCCGAAGTGTATACACAAAAAACACCTCGTACAAGCAAAAGCGGAGCAACCGCTCCGCTTTTGCAAAACCCTCGCCGTCGCCCTGCGACAAGAAAGGAGAACCCTATGAAAACTTTTCTGAAAACCCTACTCGCCCTCACACTCACTGTTACTTTTCTTTTGACAGGCTGTGAAACGCCCGATGTTTCGAGCGGAAGCTCTTCCAACACAAACGATGCTTCAAGTAAAACTTCGTCCGAAATAATAGACCCTGCGTCTTCTGTTGTTAGCGAGGATAATTCTTCGGACTCAATAAGCTCCGCTGAAGCATCTTCAGAGGCTGTAATAGAGTACAATCCAATTGAGCGTGATGTGGTAACGCTTCTGGATGTGGAAGGCGACATTGAAAAATGTACGAATGAAGAAGCACGCTTGTTTGCAGATACCGAAGAAGCTTTGGACTACGTCTTTTTCTTCGCGAGCTGGGC
Organism: Oscillospiraceae bacterium; assembly: GCA_045531755.1. Lineage (GTDB taxonomy): Bacteria > Bacillota > Clostridia > Oscillospirales > Ruminococcaceae > UBA11540. The sequence continues at coordinate 664 of JAZSEP010000067.1, forward strand.
AAACCATAAAAACTACCAAAGCACAGAAGAACTTCTGCAAAACGGTGCTTTAGGGGTTTGCCGCTGGCTTGTCCCCGAACTGTTGAACACAAGAATCGAAGAAATGGACGAGCACGGAGACTTCACCCTTTCAAAAACCGAAGTAAGTAAATATGTTTACTGCTATTTCGGAGTTGAATTAGCGAACCCAAAAAAAGAAACGATACCGACTGCAGTTGAAGGCGCGCCCTTTGATATTCACGAGATTTCTCTCGTTGGAGTTGAAGGAAACGTTGCGAAATTCAAGTGTGTATTCAATAAAGGCTTTTACGACGGCGAGCCTGCTCCATTTGAAGCTTGTTATATGAATTTTGAGGTTATGAAAAGCAGAAATAATACCTTTTTGCGTCTTGTCTCAATAACCGATATGACCGGAGAATTCAAAACCGCCGAAGAAGCATTCCTGGCATTGAATTAAGTTAAATCAAGGTACGGCGCAGGATCAAGCACAGTGCCGGTATTATATCCGTTGCTGCTTTTTCCACCAAGAGGAAACTGCGATTCCGTTCCTCCTCTAATTTCAAAGTGAAGATGAACACCGGTAGAGTTGCCAGTGTTTCCCATATAGCCGATGAGGTCCCCTGCGTGTACGTGATCATATAATGAAACGAGCGGAGCGGAGTTTAGATGCATATACTGGGTTCTAATACGGTCATATCCGTTGCTCAAAGGATTGATGTGGTGTATGCGAACAGTATAACCTTCATTAGGGTTTGAAGTGGGATTTCCAATGTACGACACATATCCATCCATATATGCATAAACATCGTCGCCTGCAGTATAACTTGTCATAGGAGTAACGTCTATTCCGTCATGTTCAGAAGAGAAGTATTGACTCAACTTATGACTTTTTGTAGGACAAGTAAAACTATTTTATTCCAAAACTACTTGAAAATTTTTATTCCTTCTGCAACTTTTATGATTTCTTCAGGAGATTCATATCCTTTTACAGAAAGCATCGTTGACCCGTGACTCCATACTACATGTGTGCGGTTGCCTTTTACAACAAGCAAAGCCTCGCTTTCGCCTATCACAATATGTTCAACACGGTCAGCGTTTTCGGTGTCAATGTAGGCAATAGAAGAATCGTTACCTTGCAAAAAGCTAAGGATTTTATCTCCGTCGGTACAAATGATGACTGACATATCTGAACCACCGCTAGTATCACTATACTCTTCGCTGTACACATACCCTTCGGGGATATATGTTGGTGCGTATGCGCCCTCCCAAGTGTAGAGGTGTGGGTCAACAAATCCAGTAGGTTTGCCTATTCCAACGGCGGTATATCTTTCATCGTATTCAAATATCAGATGATACAAAGCCTCTTTTACATATTCTCTTGCCTCAGCAGAAACGGCGAGCACTGAAGAAAAAGAAAGCACACAGACGAAAAAGAATACAGAAACGTAAACCAAGGTCTTTTTGAAAACGACAACCACAGTTTTCAAAGTCTGTTTCGACTGACTCTTTCTCATAAGTCTGTTAAAGAGTTTCATATCAGGCTCTTGACGGTCAGCTTCGTTTTCAATTTCGTCGAGGATTTCACGGCTTTCTTTCTCACAATAAGAGTCCATAACCTTTTTGAAGACCAGGTCCTCATATTCTTCTTGTAAACTATTTTGTGAAAGATCAAGTTTTTTCTCAGACATTTAAATCCTCCTTCATCAAAGAGTATGCCTTCCTTCTCGCACGCATTATGTAGGTGCGCACGTTTTGCTTTGGAATTTTAAATTGGGTTGAAATCTCTTCGTCTGTTAAATCTAATATATATCTTGCTTCCAACAACAATCGGTAATGTTCCGGAAGAATTTCCAATGTTTGCTCCAGTTTATCGATAAGGTCTTTTTTTATGCATAGGTCTTCTGGCATATTTTCGGGGGCATAAAGCGATTCATCAGGATCGATGTAAAAATCTCTCTCAAAACGGATTTTTTTGGAATGGTTTATATATGCATTTCGCACGGTAGCTCCTATATATGACGGTAGCTTGTTTTTGTTAAGTTGCATTATGTAATCTACATGTTCAATAAGTCGTATTACAGTTTCCTGCAAAAGTTCCATCGCTTCGTCACTGTCATATTCTGTCAATCGTGTGGCGGTTTTTAGGATGTAACTGTAGTATTTGCAATATAACTTTTCTATGAAAATTCGCTCGGTATCGCTTTCTATAGCCGAAATTATAATAGGTAACACGTAATCTTCCCCCTGTATTTCGGCAGAAACGCCGAACATCTATTATCATTCTACTACAAAACATTATCAAATACAAGAAAAAACGAAATATCAATCCGAATGCAAGTGCTACACTATTGAAAAGCAGATAAAAACAGTTTATAATAAAAACAAGAAGACATCCGCCCTATGCCTGAAAAGGAGTTACCTATGAAAAACTTTCTGAAAACCCTGCTCACCCTCATACTCGTTACCGCATTTCTCCTCACGGGGTGTGGAATACCGAACAATTTGAACGAAAGCACTTTGTCAGACGAAGAAGCTCTAAGCACTCTAGAAGTTCTTCTAAACAAGAGCAATGAATTGTATGGGTACTTTATGGAAATGGCTGAATTTGGATCGCACAATATTGAGAATCTGGAAACTTTTGAAGAAGGCGATCTTGTTTATGCCGAATATGTTTTTTCTAATTTCGATAGTTATCAAAAAGAAAGACACGGAAAAAACTGGGACGAAAAACGATATGGTTTTTCTTCCATTGAGGAAATAAACGACCACATAACATCAATTTTCTTGACCGAAGAAGATGCAAACTACTCGGATACGATTACCCGCATCTTCAAAGAGAGGAACAACAAGCTTTTCTACAACACGGCAGAAGAATCGATGGCTCCCCGCCCCACTCCTGATTTCGAAACTGTAAAGATCGTCGAAAAAAAAGAAGACAAAATAATTTTTTCGGGGAAATGCGACCCGTATGTAACCTCCCCGACAAACTTTTCGATGGTGAAAAATTCCAAGGGTGAGTGGCGTTTGACAAAAGATTTTTATCTTGAATAATCACTGTGCTATTCTAACATTGTCAAATGTACTCCACTTGTTTGTATAGTTCATTGTTTCCTGAAGAGTTTTATGCTCAAAATCCCATGGATCTAAAACGTATATATCGTCATAGGTCATATTAGATGCGTTTGTTCCCGCTTTAAGTCCACATCCTACAACATAATGGGGTCCACCGTTACTTCCGTTCAAGTGAATAATAACCGGTCTCCCTGCGGTGATTTTCTTGTTCGGTTCGAGGTAAGCGAGCCGTGGTACGTAAACACCCCCACAATGACAAAAGAAACCTTGAGTATGATGAAAACCATTGCAGACTCTTTTGAATAACCCTTCTTGAAAGGAGCCCTTATGAAAACTTTTCTGAAAACCCTGCTCGCCCTCACACTCGTAGCTGCCTTTTTGCTTACGGGATGTGACACAACTGACGTTTCGGACGGAGTGTCGTCCGACGTCAGTGAGGCTACCCCTGAAATCTCCCCCGAAGACCTTGCACTTGCCGAAAAGGCAGCTGTGGACTTTGGCGTGCTTCACAGCGCAGGCGTTTGGGAGAGTACAAAGGAAATAGGACCACACATGTTTTATAGGTGGTATATAGATTATATAGCTTCTGTCACAACCTATGAAGAACGACTGGAACGGTATAAGCACGAAAACTATGAAGTGGGCTGGTCATATCCGCAGGAGGAATTTGAAGCATATATACAAAAGCACTTTGATGTTTCGGTAGAGCATCTTCGCAGCGATGAGTACTGTTATCACGCAGAAGACGGCATTTATAATCTCGAGTATATCGGCGCACCTAATATGAGATATGAAGTTCAACTTGTCGAGGAGTCCGTTACTGTTGACGGGGATATAATGTACATTCCAATAGAACTTTCAATGGATGGCTTCACAGAATATAGAACACTCGTAATCCAAAAAACCGAAGACGGGTTCAAGTATTTGGAGTCAAGATTCACTACCGAAAGGGTAGATTTTTTAGGATATTCAATGCTTGTTCCAAAGGATATGAGAGTGCAGAGCGAGACAGTTTATTACGAAGGTTGCGAGCTTATAAAAAGGCTTGAAGTTCATCCCGAACACGCCTTTGCAGACGTGCTTTTATATGTCGAGAACGAGTACAAGCAAAGCGAATTTTTTGTTAGCGAATCCGAATATTCTTCCGATGATGTTTATTGGAGAGAGTTTACTACGAAAACTCCGCTTCCCGAAGAATCAGGTCTTTTTGAAACAGAAACCTTTTCATACTACGTAATCAAGATAGCTGGTAGAGTAGTATTGATGCAGACTCGCCCTGTGATTTACGGTATGGGCGGAAGTCAACGGGACAAGATCGAAGATATACTGAAAACCATAGAATATATCGATTAAAGGCGACAACCGCTTGCGGAAATCCACAAGCGGTTGTCTTTTTATAGGTAAAAATCATGAAAGAAGAGCGCGGTCGTTAGCAAACTCCTGTCCGCTGAGCTTCGAGAACTCTGCGAGGAGCTGTTCAACTGTGAGTTTTTTCTTTTCCTCACCGCTGACGTCGAGAATGATTTTTCCGTTGTTCATCATAATAAGGCGGTTGCCGTGTGCGATGGCGTCCTTCATATTATGCGTTACCATCAAAGCGGTAAGTCCGTTTTCCTCGATGAGCTTGTCGGTGATTTCAAGCACCTTTGCGGCAGTTTTCGGGTCAAGCGCCGCGGTATGCTCGTCGAGAAGCAGGAGCTTTGGCTTTTTCATAGCCGCCATCAAAAGCGTAATCGCCTGACGCTGACCTCCCGAAAGAAGTCCCATCTTGGTCGAAAGTCTGTTTTCAAGTCCGAGGTCAAGCTGTGTGAGAAGCTCTTTGTATCTCTCGCGGTCCTTTGCGGTGATAGCCCAGCGCAGTCCGCGTCTTAAGCCTCTGCTGTCGGCAACCGACATATTTTCCTCAACCCACATATCAGAGGCGGTGCCCATTCTGGGGTCCTGAAAAACTCTGCCGATGTAAGCAGCACGCTTGTATTCGGGAAGCTTCGTAACGTCAACACCGTCGATGATAACCTGTCCGTCGTCAACGGGGTATGCACCTGCCACAACGTTGAGCATTGTGGATTTGCCTGCTCCGTTACCGCCGATGATGGTTACGAAATCGCCCTCTTTCAGAGTGAGAGAAAGGTCGGCAAAGACTTTTTTCTCGTTTATAGTGCCTTCGTTGAAGGTTTTAAAAACGTTTTTAATTTCAAGCACCCTTCACCGCTCCCTTCTTTTTTGCAAAATAGGTCTTTTTAACGTACGGAACGCCAAGGAAGATGGCAACCACCAAAGCGGAGAGCATCTTGAGAAGCTCGCTCGGCAGACCGAAGAAAACGACCGTCTGATAAACAAACCAATAGATGATAGCGCCGCAGACCACAAAGATAAGACGGACGCTGAAGTTTGTGGTGGATTTCGAGCAAAGTGCCTCGCCGACGATAACCGCCGCAAGACCGACAACGATAGCACCGCGTCCCATATTGATGTTAGCAGAGCCCTGTTGCTGTGCCAGAAGCGAGCCTGCAAAAGCAACGATACCGTTGGAAAGAGCAAGACCGAAAACCTTTGTGAAGTTGGTGTTTATACCTTGCGCACGGCTCATTTCGAGGTTGTTACCCGTGGAACGAAGCGAGATTCCAAGCTCCGTGCCGAAGAACCAATACAGAATTGCAATCAAAACTGCAGAAAGTAATAACAGTATGCCCAAAGTTTTGTAGATTTCCATACTCTGCGCCGAAGCCTCGGAGGAAATAATCACCTTGTCAGCGTATTTAAATCTCGTCAAAGCAACCGAAGAACCGCCCAGAATCAAGAGGTTTACCGACCAAAGCATAAGCTGTGTCAGAATGCCTGCAAGGATAACGGGGATTCCGAGGAAGGTGTGAAGAAGTCCTGTGACAAGACCCGTCAGCATACCTGCGATGATTGCACAGATCATTGCAATCCAGATATTAACGCCCATAGTAACGAGCACGGTGCAGACTGCCGCACCGGTACAGATAGAACCGTCGACGGTCAGGTCGGCAACGTCAAGAATTTTGAACGTAATGTATAGTCCTATAGCCATAATGCCCCAGACAAAGCCTTGAGCGGCGGCACCCGGCAGAGTACCGAGCCAATTAAAGAAGATGTCCATTTAAACAATCCTTTCAAACTATCTTAAAACCGACATATTGCCTACGGACGAAAAAGTCCGTAGGCAAAAGGTTTGATTTTACTGTGTGAATTATTCGCCGATTGCTACGTAACCCATAGCCTCGAGGTTAGCGGTGTCGATGCCGAGCTGAGCACACTTTTGAGCATTGTACTTCTTTGTGAAGTTCTCTGCATACTCAATCTTCATCTCTTCGATTTTTGCTTCGCCCTTGAGGACCTTTGCAGCCATCTTACCGGTAGTTGTACCGAGGTCGTAGTAGCTGATAGAGAGTGTTGCAACACCGCAACCGGAGCAGATACCTTCTTCACCTGCAATTACGGGAGTGTTTCCGATAACGCCGTTGATGGAAGCGGCACACTCTGCAGCAGTGTTGTCGGTGGGAATGTAGATAACGTCTGCCTCTGTAGCAGCCGCAGCGGCAACTACCGTAACGTCGTTGGAATCGGTAAAGCTCTTGTCAACGCAGGTGATTCCCTTCTTTTCGAGAGCTTCTTTGATGACCTTTACCTGATATGCGGAGTTTGGTTCAGAGGAGCAATAGAGCATAGCAACCGTCTTTGCTTCGGGGAAGAGGGTTGTAATCATCTCTGCCTGCTGGTCAAGAGGAGCGAGGTCGGAGGTGCCCGAAACGTTTCCGCCGACAAGACCGTCGAAGTTGTCAATTCCAAGCGCTGTGCCGTATTCTGTGATGGATGTTCCCAAAACGGGGATGGTCGCCGTTCCGTTAACTGCCGCTGTGAGAGCGGGGGTAGCGTTAGCCATTATGAGATCCACCTTTTTGTTTACAAAGTTTGTAACGATTGTCGTACAAACGGGGATTTCGTTGTTTGCGTTTTCGTTGAGGAAGGTGACGTTCTCTTCACCGAGCTCTGCCTTGAGCGCGTCCATAAAGCCTTGTGTAGCAGCGTCAAGAGCAGGGTGCTGAACGAGCTGACAGATACCTACCGTATACTTTCCGTCATCGGCAGCGCCACCGCAAGCGGCAAAGGAAACTGCCATGACCAAAACCAAAATTAAAGCAAGTGCTTTTTTGAAGTTCAATTTAAACATCTCCCAAGTTTTTTGAAGTATGTTTAGGAGTATACCACTTTAAAGCGATAAAGTCAACCCCTTTTTGAAAATTTCCTAAAAAATTTTTCAGCCGAGGTTTTTCTCTCTATAAATGAGAAAACCCGCCGATTTCTCGGCGGGTTAAAAATTACTTAAAAAGCCCAACGTGGAAGCAACCTGCTTCTAAAAAATGCGTCCATTATGGTTTCAAATGTAACTTCGGGTGTTGTAGGTTCGGGCTCATAATTTGGAAAACAAACGACGGTATGTTTTGGAATTACGGGATTCATCGCTTCCCATTGCTCAGGCGTACCCATAAAGAATATTGCGGATAGGCATTCGCAACCATCAAATGCAGTTTTTGAGATGTAATAAACATTTGCGGGAATGGTAATAGTTCTAATACCACTGTTTTCAAAAGTTTTTTGCTCGATTCTGCGAAGATTACGCGGAAGAACAACATTGCGAAGATGATATGTTTCATTGAAGGCATATTGCTCTATAGTATGAATAGAGTCGGGAAGAACAAGTTCTCTTACGCTCGAATATGAGAAAGCGTGTCTGGTTATATAGGTAACCGAGGAAGGAAGAACAATTCTTTTTATATTTGCTCCAACAAAGGCATGGAGCCCTATAGTAGTAACAGTATCGGGAACGACAAATTCCTCAAAGACAGTATCGCCAAAACCGCTGAAAGTGTTGAGCGATTTTGGAAATACGATGTCTTTTAGTTTTGTGCAACTACCAAAGGCATGGGGGCAGATTTCAGTTACCGAATTGGGAATAACGATGGATTCAAGAGCCTTACATCCCTCGAACAACTGCGTTTGAAGCTTTTTTAACGAGTTGGAAAGCGTAACTTCCTTTAAAGATGTACAACCGGCAAAAGCAGCAACGTTTATACTTTTTACGGAATCTGGAATAACTATCTCTTCAAGGGAACGACATTCTGTGAAAGAACTTCCGATGTATTGCAGTGAACTTGGGAAGTAAATTTCCTTTAAAGAGTGGCAACCGCAAAAAGCACCGTCTGCGATGTACGTGACAGAATAGGGAATATTAATCTCCTCAAGTCCCTTGCAGTAGAGAAAAGAATCTTGGCCTATTGTTGTAATGCTGTCAGGAAGAACAACCTTTTTTATAAAATCCTTTTCCCTAAACGCGCTTCCGCCAATCGCAGTAACGGGATATCCGTCAATCTCGGCGGGAACAACAACCTCAGTAGCTTTGCCGACGTAGTTTGAAATGGTTGCCTCGCCGTCTTTGATAACGTACATCAAACCATTTTCAAGCGTTGCCGCAGAAACAGGGAAGGAACACACGCCCATCAAGACACAAATCAAAAGAACAACGGATACGGCTTTTTTGCATTTCATAGAATCATCTCCAAAGGAAACAGAAGAAGGTTTTTGCTTACAATTATATTTTACCATACGAACAATAATTTTTCAATAGAAAAACCGCCGATTTATCGGCGGTTTAAAATGCTACTTTTTATATGGCAAAGGGTCGTTTGTCCTTCCTAAAATGTAGTCGGTAGAGGTTTTATAAAAATCGGCAAGCTTAATAAGAAATCTCGTGGGTATCTCGCGCTTGCCCGTTTCATAATTGCTGTATACTCTTTGGTCTATGCCAAGCAGATTTGCAACCTGCTTTTGAACAAGGTCATTATCGGTTCTCAAATCCTTCAGTCTTCGATAATACATATACTCACCTCTACAACAAGTATATGTACTATCAAACGATAGTCTTGATTTTACTATCAAAAAATAGTAAAATATATAAAAGAGAGGTGACGATATGCTTTTTTCTGATGAGATTAAGATTTTTTTGCGAGAGATAGCTAACAGTATGAATTCAGATGCTATAGCAAAAGTAGAAGCATCAAAGTACAGTGCACATGATAGTCTTCATTGCGATTTGGGCGGATATTTAAAAAACAATTTTCTTGAAGAGGGCAAGCCTTTGTATTTGTATTTCAAAAATATGGGGTTTGAGGATATGGATGAGATGGTATCGGCGTTGATATGCTGTTTATATTTCTATATTAAAAGAGGCGGTATATGAACGAGGCCTTGCTAATAGAAAACCCGCCGATTTCTCGGCGGTTTAAAATGCTTATTCAGCGGGAGTGATTGCTATATAGCCCATATCTTCAAGTGTCTTTGTGTCGATACCGAGTTGTGCGCATTTTTCGGCTCTGTACTTCTTTGTGAAGGTCTCGGCATACTGAACCTCCATCTCGGAGATATCTGCTTCACCCTTGAGTATCTTTGCTGCCATCTTTCCGGTTGTAACACCGAGGTCATAGTAGCTGATGGAGAGTGTTGCAACACCGCAGCTGACGCCTTCTTCACCGACGATGACGGGTGTGTTTCCGACCACACCCTCGATAGAGCCCGAACACTCTGCGGCAGTGTTGTCGGTTGGGATGTAGATAACGTCTGCTTCTGTAGCGGCCGCAGCGGCAACTACCGTAACGTCGTTGGAATCGGTAAAGCTCTTGTCAAGGCAGGTGATGCCTTTTTTCTCAAGCTCCGACCTTACAATCTTCACCTGATATGCGGAGTTCGGCTCGGACGAGCAGTAGAGCAGAGCAACCGTCTTTGCTTCGGGGAAAAGAGTTGTAATCATCTCTGCCTGCTGGTCAAGGGGAGCGAGGTCGGAGGTGCCCGAAACGTTTCCGCCGACAAGACCGTCGAAGTTGTCAATTCCAAGAGCTGTGCCGTATTCTGTGATAGAGGTTCCCAGAACGGGAATCGTAGAAGTTCCGTTGACCGCCGCGGTGAGAGCGGGGGTTGCATTTGCGAGGATAAGGTCAACCTTTTTGTTTACAAAGTTTGTAACGATTGTCGTACAAACGGGGATTTCGTTGTTTGCATTTTCGTTGAGGAAGGTGAGGTTCTCTTCGCCGAGCTCTGCCTTGAGCGAATCCATAAAGCCTTGTGTAGCAGCGTCAAGAGCAGGGTGCTGAACGAGCTGGCA